>CAZUXS010000084.1:0-9455 GCA_964624605.1 uncultured Lachnospiraceae bacterium
ACTTGTCGGTATACTTATATGTGCCGTTATACAAAGTTCATCAGCCTCAATCGGTATTTTGCAGGCACTTGCTATGCAGGACCTCATGCCTATTCACTTTGCACTGTATATAATCTGCGGTATTGAAATCGGCTCTGTTATGCCGCTTTTCCTTGCCTCACTCAGTTCAAAGAACAATGCAAAGAGAGCATCATTTATATACTTTATATATAACCTTGTGGGTGCAATCATATTCATACCCGTAAATTTGCTTACACCTTATACGGATTGGATTTCAACACTTGCAGCCGAGCCTGTAAAACAAATAATGTTTTGCCACATCTTCTTCAAGGGTACAACGGCAATCGTGCTTTTACCACTTACGAAGTATATTGTAAACCTTACATATAAGATTGTGCCAAAGAAAAAACACGAGAGCGAAAAACGTCTTTTGTATATCGATAAAAATATGGCGACAGCCTCAACGGTTGCAATTAGACAGGCATACAGAGAAGTTGACAGAATGTATGATTACGTAATGACAAACTTCCATGCCGCTTCCGAGGGTGTTTTAACGGGAAAGATAAATATTGATGAGATGAACTACAGAGAGGATATTATAAATTACCTCAATCACTCAATAACAAATTTCCTTGTTGAGTTCAGTATGCAACAGCTCCCCGAGGAATTGCATAACGACATAACAAGCCTTATGCACGTTATCATAGATATCGAAAGAATAGGCGACCATGCAATAAACATAAGCGAAAAGGTTCAGCACTGCCTCGAAAACGATATAATATATTCCGATGAAGCCCAAAGTGAGATAAAGAGGATAATAAACGTCACATCAGACCTTTTGGATAAGTCAATGGATGGTTTCACCCACGGACTTACTCCAAAACAGGCTAATAAACTTCACGATATGGAGGATACGGTTGATAAGCTGACAATTCAATCGGAAGATAACCACATAATCCGCCTTCGTGACCAAAAATGTCAAATCGAACCCGGCATAACTTTTGCCGAACTCCTTCACGATTATGAAAGAGTAGGCGACCACGCAGATAACATTGTATGGTCCGCAAGAATAATAAATCAGTAAAAAAATTACCGTGATGTCACATTGATGGCATCACGGTTTTTATTATTTCAACAATTTTTTATATGACAGGTCAATTCCCAATGCTCCCAGCGGTGCGGTGATAAGTATTGCAAGCACTGCACCGGTGAGCACAATTTTACCGCAGGCAAGCCCCATTGCAAGTGGCATAGAGCCTATTGCCGCCTGCACAGTTGCTTTCGGAAGATAGGCAAGCACACAGAATATTCTTTCTTTCATATTCAGGTTTGTTTTGATTGTGCAAAGCACAACTCCGATTGCTCGGAAACAGAGCGCACCCAAAAGCACAATCACAACCACACCACCCGATGCCGCCGCATATTTTATATCCGTTGCCGCTCCTACCAAGGCAAAAAGCATAACTTCCGCTCCAACCCAAATTTTTGAAAATTTTGAAGATAATTTTCCTGCCGTGTCGGGTACTTTCTTCCTCACCGTTATTCCCATTGCCATAACCGCAAGCAGTGCGGAAAACGGAATTTTGCCCTTTAAGGTGCTTTCAAGCGTAACAAGAACAAAAGCTGTGCAGAGTATTATAATCACATTTATTGTTGACCTTGTTTTTGCTTTTGTGAAAAATACGGAAAGCAAAAAGCCGAAAACAACACCAACCACAGCACCCAACACAATTGATATCGGGATTTGCAAAAAGCTCAACGCCGAAACACTTCCGCCCTGTGCAAGAGATGTAAACACGGAAAAAAGAACTATCACAAACACATCATCCACAGATGCGCAAGCCATTATCATTTGAGGTATTCCCTTTTTTGTGCCGTATTTATTTTCTATAAGATAAAGCATTTTAGGCACTACAACCGCAGGTGATACAGCGGCAATAACACTGCCCAAAACGGCGGCTTCAACAAGTGATATATGTAAAATCTTAGGCGCAAGTACCACCATACCCAAAATTTCGCAGCAAGCAGGCACAAAGCACATCAACACTGTGGCAAGTCCGTTTTTCTTCAAATCATTGATATCCAAATTCAAACCCGCTCTTGATAATATTATTATAAGTGCAAACTGCCTTATATCTGCCGAAATATTCAGCAAAGAGTCATCAAGCAAATTCAAAACATAAGGACCGAGCAATATACCTGTTATGAGCATACCCAAAAGCCTTGGCAAGTGCAGTCTTTGAAATATCTCCGCCAAAGCAAGTCCGCAAATAAATATAAGTGCAATACTGAAAAGCATAGCAAATCCTCCTTAATACAATAATTAAACCATAAAATATTTTAACACCGAAAACTTCATTAAGCAAGCACAAAATTTAGATTGAAATTGACGGCTAAATATTGTATACTATCAACAGACGGAAAGGAGCAAAAAAATGAAGCCTAAATACAATATGACACAAAAAGAAAATATTTTTCTTGCCAAAAGAAATATTGTGGATTATATTTGGAAAAGTGCCAACCTTGAGGGTATCGGTGTAACTTATCCCGACACACAGGCAATATATAACGGAATGGCTGTTTCGGGATATTCCATAGACGATATCAATGCCATAAACGATTTAAAGCACGCTTGGTATTTTTTGCTTGAACATATAAACGATGACTTGGATTTAAACTTTATAAAACAAGTCCACCGTCAACTTGGAAAATTTACGGTTATTGATGCAGGTTCACTGCGATATGATGAAGTGCGTATAGGCGGCACAGATTGGATACCTCCCATTCCCGATGAAGAAAGTGTTAATATCGGTATTCATGATATTGTTTCCGATAGCCGTGATGTTATGGATAAGGCACTTGATATCACGCTTTATATCATGCGTTCACAACTCTTTTATGATGGCAACAAAAGGATTGCAATGCTTATAGGCAACAAAATAATGATTGAAAACGGACTTGGGATAATAACCGTCGGTCAAAAATATATACAGGATTTTTACAAACTGCTTATATCATATTACGAAAGCAATGATAAGTCCGAAATAAAGGACTTTTTATATAAATATTGCATAGATGGAATGAATTTTACTAAAAGCAAAGGACAGTGATATTATGAATTTAACACAAAGACCCAGAAGATTACGTACTACGGGGGTATTGCGTGATATGGTTGCCGAAACGCATATCAGTATCGACAGCCTTATATACCCTATGTTTGTTACGGAGGGTGAAAACATAAAAGAAGAAATAGAGTCCATGTCGGGGCAGTACAGACTCAGCCTCGATAACTTCGGCGAAGCCTTGCAGGAGGTTTGCGACAGCGGTGTTAAAGCCGTTCTCCTTTTCGGTATTCCCGATAAAAAGGACGAATGTGGCAGCAGTGCTTGGGCAGAGGACGGAATTGTGCAAAAGGCTTTACGCTTTGCAAAGAAAAACTATCCCGACCTTTACTACATAACCGATGTTTGTATGTGTGAATACACATCTCACGGACATTGCGGCATACTTGACGGTCATTACGTAGATAACGACAAAACACTTGAGGTTCTTTCAAAAACAG
This sequence comes from uncultured Lachnospiraceae bacterium, assembly GCA_964624605.1. Lineage (GTDB taxonomy): Bacteria > Bacillota > Clostridia > Lachnospirales > CAG-274 > CAZUXS01. Next base: position 3,563 of record CAZUXS010000084.1, read on the forward strand.
CACTTTCACACGCAAAAGCAGGTGCTGACATGGTTGCTCCCTCCGATATGATGGACGGAAGAATTGCACACATAAGGAAAACACTTGATGATAACGGCTTTGTAACAGTGCCGATTATGGCTTATTCCGTGAAATACGCTTCCGCATTTTACGGTCCGTTCAGAGATGCGGCAGGTTCAGCCCCCTCATTCGGTGACAGAAAATCATATCAAATGGATCCACGCAACTCAAGAGAAGCTGTGCTTGAAGCGGAACTTGACTATGCCGAGGGTGCGGATATACTTATGGTTAAACCTGCCCTCTCCTACCTTGATGTTGTGAAGAATATAAAGAATAAATTCCACAAGCCTCTTGCGGTTTACAGCGTAAGCGGTGAATATGCAATGATAAAGGCAGGTGCAAAACTCGGCTACATAGACGAGGAAAGAATAGTTTGTGAAAGCACGACATCCATGGTACGTGCAGGTGCGGATATGATAATCACCTACTACGCAAAAGATATTGCAAGGCTCATAAAGGAGGGCAAATTGAGATGATAACCAATATTTCCGAGGGACTTTTCTCTCGTGCTACCGATGTTATCCCCGGCGGCGTAAATTCACCCGTGCGTGCATTCAACTCCGTTGGCGGTGTGCCACGTTTCATAGAAAATGCAAAGGGTGTGAAAATAACCGACGAGGACGGCAACACATATACCGATTACATTGGCTCATGGGGACCTATGATACTTGGACACAATGACGACAGAGTGCTTAATGCCGTAAAAAAGCAGCTTGATAAAGGTATGAGTTACGGTGCGGCAACAAAACTTGAAGTTGAAATGGCGGAGCTTATATGTTCATTAGTGCCTGCAATTGAAATGATAAGAATGGTAAATTCGGGTACGGAAGCCGTAATGAGTGCCATACGTGCCGCAAGAGGATTTACCGGCAAGGATAAAGTCATAAAATTTGAGGGCTGCTACCACGGGCACGCCGATTTAATGCTTGTGAAAGCAGGTTCGGGAGTAATGACGGCAGGTGTGCCGGGTTCTTCGGGCGTACCAAGCGGCTGTGTGCGTGACACCTTAACGGCAGTATACAACGATTTGGAAAGTGTTCAAAAGCTTTTTGACGAATACCAAAATGAAATAGCCTGTGTTATAGTTGAACCCGTTGCCGCAAATATGGGTGTTGTTGTACCCGATGACGGCTTTTTGCAGGGGCTTAGAGATATATGCACCAAAAATAACGCACTTCTCATTTTTGATGAGGTTATAACGGGTTTTCGTCTGCAAATTGACGGTGCAAGCGGCTATTTCGGCATAAAACCCGATTTGATAACCTACGGCAAAATCATAGGTGGAGGTATGCCCGTAGGTGCTTACGGCGGCAGAAAAGACGTTATGAGCTGTATATCCCCCGTTGGCAACGTATATCAGGCAGGCACATTGAGCGGCAACCCAATTGCCATGCGTGCAGGCATAACACAGCTTGAAATTTTGAGGGACAACCCCGATATATACGAGAAAATAAACAAACTCGGAGAAATGTTCAGAACAGGTTTGGAAAATATAATTTCCGATATGTCACTTTCCTGCACCGTGAACGGCATAGGCTCACTCTCAACACTTTTCTTCACATCAACAAAGGTAAAAAACTATGAAGATGCAAAAACCTCCGACACAAAGAAATTTGCCGATTTCTTCAACTTTATGCTGGATAAGGGCAACTACTTCGGTGCAAGCCAGTTTGAAGCGGTGTTCATATCCTCCGCACATACGGCTGATGATATCGCAAAAACATTGGAAGATGCAAAAAATTATTTTTTAAATAAATAAGCTGTTAAAATAAAAAGGGTGATTTTGCTTAAGACTTTATAAGTCCGAAAAAGTAAAATCACTCTTTTTTTACATTAAAACTTTGTCGCCGTATTTGTATTACATCGTGACATAGTAAAAACCAACATACAACAAACTTACAAAAAAAGTAAATCAACTTGATAATTTTTCTCAAAAATTCTCACATTTTTTCACTTTTCTCCACAATATTACACAATTTTCTCAAAAATTTTTGTATAATATCAATACAAATAGCTGTAACCCCTTGATTTTTATTCGGAAATGAGTTAAAATAAGATGAATATGTGGCAAATATTAATCCGCTACAGAAACTTTGTAACAGATAGGAGTGTTTGTATGAATATTCAATGGTATCCCGGACACATGACGAAAACCAGACGAATGATGGAGGAAAATATTTCTCTTGTGGATATTGTCATTGAGTTGCTTGATGCAAGACTGCCATACAGCAGCAAAAATCCGGACATAGATAATCTTGCGAAAAACAAGAAAAGAATTGTAATACTTAACAAGGTTGACCTCGCCGATGAGGCAAAGACAAAAGAATGGGTGAAATACTTTGAGGATAAGGGATTCAGCGTTATCTGCGTTAATTCCATAAACGGCAAGGGCATAAAGGATATTTCCGTTGTTGCCGATGAACTTATGAAAGAAACCATGGAAAGGCTTCGTGCAAGAGGCAGACTTTTCAAGCCAAAAAGAGCTATGATTGTGGGTATCCCGAATGTTGGCAAGTCCACTCTCATAAATAAGCTTGTTGGCAAAAATATGACAAAAACAGGCGATAAAGCAGGTGTTACAAGAAGCAAGCAGTGGGTGAAAATTAAACGTGACTTCGAGCTTTTGGACACGCCGGGTATACTCTGGCCTAAGTTTGAGGACGAAGCTGTCGGTATGAAGCTTGCCTTCACGGGTGCTGTAAACGATGATATACTCGATAGCGAAACACTCGCTTGCAACCTTATAGACTATCTCAGGAGGCTTTATCCAAAGGCTCTCACCGATAGATATAAGCTTGATTACGATTCCGTCACAAAGACGGACGAGGACGGAGGTTTTGCCATTTCTGCACTTGAAGTGCTGACAAACATAGGCATAAACCGAGGTTTTAAAAAGAAGGGAAATGAAATTGATCTTAAACGCAGTGCCATCATACTGATTGATGAATTCAGGGCGGCTAAGCTTGCAAGAATAACACTTGAACAGGTAGATGAAATTCAGGAAAGCTGAAAGGAATTACTGATATGAAAGAGAAGATTTCTGTTTTTTGGGGGACATTTATAAGAGCTTTTGGATTGTTTTTGGCTCTTACAATATTGATTGCAACTTCACTCATCGTTTTTATACTCAAAAACGATACCGTGCTATACAAAAATAAGGGGTCGGTTAAGCTTGAGGTGAACGGCGAAAGCATAAACCTTGAAAACGCCGAGGTGCTTTCCGATTGGAAATCATATTCCAAAATAAGGAGTGGACGTTTTAAGTTTTTTTACGGACACTATGGCTATAACACCTTTACAATCACTATCCCGAGGGGTACGTTTGAAAATTACGGCAGTGATGTTGTGCTTAAATTCGGTTCTTTCCATAAAAGCGATTCGGAGGCCGATGAATATAAGCTCAATATCTCTCTGCGTGAAGAGGACGGAAAAATTGTGGGGGAATGTAGCCGAACCGATATTTTCGATAGACCGGATGGCAGTGAAAGCTCCAGTAGCGAGAGTGTAATTGTTGAACTCGATGATACAAACAACATAATAGACTTCGTAACCGGAGGAATGATATAATTTTTATACCGATGAAGTGAAATTCATCGGTATATTTTTTTTATAAAAAAAATATTATTGTATAGGAAGCGGTTCATCTTTGTTTGTTGACAAAGATTTGAGAAAATGACTTTTTTAGTTTTTTACGAAAAGTTTTTAGTAAAAAGTGTCTGAAAAATACTTTTTTAGTTTTAGTTTTTCTTTAATTTTTAGTTAAAAGATTGTTCTTTTTTACGAAAAAAGAACCAAAAACGTTGGGGCGTTCCGATTCGCCCCAAACCCCTAACGGGCAGGGGTAGAAGTACGACGGCTCATCAGAGTACGGTGGCGGGTTGCCCCTGCACCCACCCGTTTTACGGTGTGGTTGGGGCAACTCAGAAAACCACCATTGTATGTAATACCAAGCTTTTTAGCGGCAAAGCCGCTATTAGCCTTCCCCTATGGGGAAGGTGGCATTTTTGCTTGCAAAAATGACGGATGAGGCGAAAAACTAAAGGTAACGCTTATCTAAAGCTATAAACAAACAACAAAAACAAAATCCAGCTAAACCTCAAACCCTCACACACCCACAACCCCACCACACCGTGAAACAGGTGGGTGCAGGGGCAACCTGCCACCATTCTACGATGAGCCACCCAAAGCACACCGCCCCTGCCCGTTAGGGGTATGGGGCGAATCGGAACGCCCCATGGTTTTTGGTTCTTTTTGCCCTCAAAAAGAACAATCTTTTTCTTTTTACTAAAAATAGTCAAAAATCTAAAAAACTTTTTTTAAAAAGGTGATATTTATACCAAAAATTCAAACTATGGTTATACCCCAAACTTGCTATAAACTTACAACCCATCACCCAATAAAAACAGGTGGGTGCAGGGGCAACCTGCCACATTCTTCGATGAGCCTACTCAGTACACCGCCCCTGCCCGTTAGGGGTTCGGGGCGAATCGGAACGCCCCGAGGTTTTTGGTTCTTTTTGCCTCAAAAAGAACAATCTTTTTTTCTTTTACTAAAAATAATCAAAAACCTAAAACATTTTAAAAAATCTAAAAAATCTAAAAACTATTTTAAAAAATATATCAATAAAAGAGGTGATATTTATGCTAAAAAAAATCCTACTCCTATTCATCACACTTCTAACATTTACATCAAAAGAGGACAAACCCATACCCGTAAATTGCAACATCACAGACACCATCCCAAACAACCCAACCGTCTCAGGCGGTTCATTCTTTCCATCAATTTCTTCCGAAGAAATGACAATAAATAACCCATATTATTCAGAAGATATCGAAAATTACATAATCCGTGTTGTGGCGGCGGAAATGCCTGCCACGTTCCCGTTTGAGGCTTTAAAGGCTCAAGCCACCGCTTCCCGAACCTTTGCTTTGCGTGAGCTTGAAAGCGGCAAAACCCTTGACGAGATATATCAAGCGAGCATCACCATTCCCCAAATGAAAAAACGTTGGGGCAGCAGCTTTGACGAATACTACAAAAAAATATCCTCTGCCGTAAACGACACTAAAGGTAAAATAATAACCTACAACGGTGAAAGCGTACTTGCCGTTTTCTCCTCCTCCTGCGGTGGGAAAACCGAGGACAGCGGTTCTGTCTGGGGCAGCACCCTCCCCTATCTCACCTCCGTTCCCTCCGAAGGCGATGATATTGCACCGAATTACATATCAAGCCAAACATTCACTTCCGAAAAGCTTGCAAACATATTAGGCTCCGGAAACATATACATAAAAGAACGCACACAGGCAGGCTATGTGAAAACCGTTGCCATTGGCAACAAGGAAATTTCCGGCACAAAATTCAGGCAGCTTTTAAACCTGCGTTCAGCCGATTTTGACATATCCAAAAACGGGGACACCGTGACAATAACCACAAAGGGCTACGGTCACGGTGTCGGTATGAGCCAATACGGTGCGGCATATATGGCTGAAAACGGCAAAACATACGATGAAATATTATTGCACTACTACACGGGTGCAAAGCTTGCCACCGTACACTAAAAAACGCCCCGTTCAAAGAACGGGACGAATAATTTCAATCTATAAAACGATTTATAATCAGCCGTTAACCTTAGCCATGTGAGCGATAAGCTCAAGAACCTTGTTTGAGTAGCCGATTTCGTTATCGTACCAAGAAATAACCTTTACGAACTTGTCTGTAAGGTAAACACCTGCGTTTGCATCAAAGATTGATGTATGTGTGTTACCAAGGAAATCTGATGATACAACAGCATCTTCTGTGTAAGCAAGAACGCCCTTAAGGTCACCCTCAGCAGCCT
>CAZUXS010000085.1:0-3772 GCA_964624605.1 uncultured Lachnospiraceae bacterium
AGGTAATAAAGGAATTTAATTTAAAGAATCTTACAGAAGAGATAAATATTGATGATATTATTATTTCAACCCCTGAGGTAAACAGACCGGCTTTGCAGCTTGCGGGCTTTTATGATTATTTTGACAGTGACAGAATTCAGATTATAGGTATTGTTGAATATACCTATCTTTCTAAGTTAAGACCCGAGTTCCGTATAGAAACTTTGGAAAAGCTTTTCAGATATAAGATGCCCTGCGTTGTTGTGTGCAGAGGTCTTGAACCACACCCCGAAATGATATTTTATGCAAAGGAAAACGGTATACCCGTTTTGCAGTGTGAGGATAGTACGTCCGAATTCGAGGGTGAGCTTTTAAAGTGGCTTAAGGTTGAATTGGCTCAAAGGACAACCCTGCACGGTGTGCTTGTTGATGTGTACGGCGAGGGTGTGCTTATTATGGGCGAAAGCGGTATAGGCAAAAGTGAAGCGGCACTGGAGCTTGTAAAAAGAGGGCATCGTCTTGTTGCAGATGATGCCGTGGAGATAAAAAAAGTTTCCCACAATACGCTTGTGGGTAGTTGCCCCGAACTTATAAGGTATTTTATAGAGGTGCGAGGCATAGGTATTATTAATGTAAGGCAGATGTTCGGTGTGCAGTCTGTAAAGGACTCCAATGAAATTGACCTTATAATAAAGCTTGAATATTGGGAAAAAGGCAAGGTATATGACAGACTTGGTATGAATGATGAATATATGGATATTTTGGGTACAAAGGTTACCTGTCATGCAATACCTGTACGTCCCGGCAGGAATCTTGCCATTATATGCGAATCAGCGGCAGTAAACCGCAGACTTAAGAAAATGGGATATAATGCCGCACAGGCGCTTAATGATGTTATCATGCAGCAAAACGGCATTAAATAAAATGACACAAAAAATTAGAGGTGAAGTAGATGTATTTATTAGGAATAGATTTGGGCGGAACAAATATTTCGGTAGGTTTGGTAAATGAGAAAGGTGAATTGCTTGCAAAAACAACCACACCGACTATGAACGGCAGAAATGCGGATGATATATTGGATGATATGGCAAGACTTTGCTACAAGCTTCTCAGCGACATGAATCTTAAGGTTGAGGATGTGCACTCACTCGGCGTAGGCTTGCCCGGTCTTATGGACAAGGAAAAGGGTGTGTTGATTTATGCAAACAATCTTAATTTTGATAACGTGAATGTTGTTAAGGAAATGCAGAAGAGAATTGACTTGCCTGTATATATTGAAAACGATGCAAACTGTGCGGCTATAGGTGAAATCACCTGTGGTGCGGCTCACGGTGATAAAAATGTGATTTACGTTACACTCGGCACGGGCGTTGGTGCAGGTATCATAATCAATGGTAAAGTATTTGACGGTGCTTTCGGCGGCGGCGGTGAAGCGGGTCACATGGTTATTATCGCAGAGGGCGAGCTTTGCACCTGTGGCAGAAAAGGTTGCTGGGAGGCTTATGCTTCCGCTTACGCATTGAGACGTGAGGGAAGAATAGCTGCTGCAAAGTATCCTAACGGAAAAATTTATGAGCTTGTTGACGGTAACATAAAGCTTATAGATGCAAAAACCGTATTTGATGCGGCAGAACTCGGCGATGAAAAGGCACTTGAAATCATAGATTGGTATATAAAGTATGTTGCTATAGGGCTTGTAAACCTTGTGAATATTTTCCAGCCGGAGGCTATTGTAATCGGCGGCGGCATTTGTGCACAGGGTGACAGAGTAATTAAGCCTGTTACAAGAATATTGCACGACAGAGTTTACGGTGGTCAGCTCAAAACAAAAATAGCTGTTGCAACACTCGGAAATGATGCGGGTATTGTAGGTGCGGCTATAATCGGTAGAGACAGATAACGGGAGAGATTGCAATGAATATTGCCGATAAATTCAGAGAGGTGCTTGGCTGTGATGTGGTGCTTGAAAACGAGCCTATGTCAAAGCACACCACTTTCAGAATAGGCGGTGCGGCAGATATATTTGTCACACCGGATTCAATTGAAAAAATAAAGTCAGCCATAGCACTTGCAAATGAAAATTCACTTCCATACTACATAGTTGGTAACGGAAGTAATTTGCTTGTGAAAGACAATGGTTACAGAGGCGTTATAATTCAGCTTTATAACAAATTTAATGCCGTTGAGGTTGACGGTGAGTACATAAAAGCACAATGCGGTGTTCTGCTTTCCGGCATTTCCAAAACGGCACTAAATAATTCACTTACGGGGCTTGAATTTGCATCGGGCATACCCGGTACTCTCGGCGGTGCGGTCTGCATGAATGCGGGTGCTTACGGTGGTGAGATGAAGCAGATTGTTGAAAGTGTAACCGTTTTAAAGGATGGCGAAATTAAAACTCTTTCAAACGAAGAATGTGATTTCGGATACAGACACAGCAGAATTATGAGTGAAAAAATGATTGTGCTGGAAGTGAAACTGAAACTTGAAAAGGGAAATGCAAGCGATATAAAAGCAAAGATGGACGAGTTATCGGTTCAGCGTATATCAAAGCAACCCTTGGAATATCCCAGTGCAGGGTCTACATTTAAGCGCCCCGAGGGTTATTTTGCGGGCAAGCTCATTGATGACAGTGGCCTGCGTGGCTACAGCGTAGGTGGTGCACAGGTGAGTGAAAAGCATTGTGGCTTTGTGGTGAACAAGGGCGGTGCAACGGCAGAGGATGTTATCACATTGATGAAAAATGTGAATGATATTGTAAAAGAAAAATTCGGGGTCGGACTTGAACCCGAAGTAAGGATAATAGGGGAATGATAATCTTTTTGAGGGCTGTTTTCGGTAACGGCTTTATTGGTTGGGAGATGGTATTATGCGAATGATTATTGTGACCGGTATGTCGGGTGCGGGCAAAAGTACCGTGCTTAAGTTTTTGGAAGATATAGGCTATTTCTGTGTGGATAATATGCCGCCCAGCCTTATTCCTAAATTTGCGGAGCTTTGCAGCAATCCGTCCTCCGGCATTGAAAATGTGGCACTTGGTATAGATATACGAGGTGGCAGGCTGTTTTCCGAACTTTTTACCTTCCTTTCCGAGGTGAGAAACGATAACAGTAAATATGAAATATTGTTTTTGGATGCAAAAGACGAGATACTTGTTAAGCGATACAAGGAGTCCAGAAGAAATCATCCGCTTGCAAAGGGTGAGCGCATTATGTTTGGTATAATGCGTGAGCGTGAATTGCTGCGAGATATAAAAAAGAGGGCGGATTACATAATTGACACAAGTCATATGCTCACTCGTCAGCTTCGTTCTCAGCTTTCCGAAATGTTTCTGGAGGAAAAGGGCTTTGACAGCCTTATGATTACCGTGCTTAGCTTTGGCTTTAAGTATGGTATACCTGCTGATTCGGATTTGGTTTTTGACGTGCGTTTTATACCCAATCCGTTCTATATTTCGGATTTGAAACCTCTTACGGGTAACGATGTTGCGGTGCGTGATTATGTTATGAAATGGGATGAAGCACAGCAGTTTTTACAAAAACTTACGGAAATGTGTACTTTTTTGATACCACATTATGTCAAAGAAGGTAAAAATCAACTCGTTATTTCGGTAGGTTGCACAGGCGGTAAGCATAGAAGTGTTACCCTCGCTAACGAATTATACAATAATCTGAAAAAGGCGGGACACAGCGTAGTTATTGCCCATAGAGATATTGACAAAGATGCAAAGAGGTAGTATAATATGTAAAACTACCGTTTATTTTATGTTTTTAATATTAAAAAAATATGAGTT
>CAZUXS010000085.1:3872-9037 GCA_964624605.1 uncultured Lachnospiraceae bacterium
TAATATGTAAAACTACCGTTTATTTTATGTTTTTAATATTAAAAAAATATGAGTTACGTGGTTTAATGCACAGTATATGTAGCTATACATATTATTGTGAAGATTGCACAAAGCAATCTGTTTATACGGATATTATATCTATCCGGGGTCGGATTTTTCCCCGTGATATGTGGGATACTGAAATCTGATTTAAGGGTGATTATATGTCGTTTTCAACAGATGTGAAAAATGAGTTGCTGTTGTTTGAAAATAATAATAAGCATTGTTCACTTGCGGAGCTTTATGCGCTCATAAATATATGTGGGGTCTTTACCAACAGGGAGGACGGTAAGGAAGTGCTTGTTGTTGTTTCGGAAAACAGGCTTGTTACCGAAAGATTCGGTATGTTGCTTTCCGAGCTTTACGGCTTTGATGCCGATATTCAAAAAAGCAACGGTAAATACCGTGTCACTATTGATGATGCTGCTTTGATAAACAGAATTTCATCGGATGCACACATCAATAGAGTTGCCGTGGACTTTGCCGCTATCACCGAGGAAACTGCAATAAACAGCAGTATTGTGGAAAAGGTTTGCTGCAAAAGGGCATACATAAGGTCGGCATTTCTGTGCTGCGGTTCGGTAACCAATCCGGAAAAGCAATATCATTTGGAGTTTGTTGATTCGGACTTTGATCATGCCAATGCATTGAAATCGCTCATTGCGTATTTCGGTGTGGAGGCGAAAATCATCGAGAGGAAGAATCACTTTGTGGTTTATCTCAAAGAGGGAGAGCAGATTGTTGATGTGTTGAACATCATATCTGCACATAAGGCACTTATCAGCTTTGAAAATTCAAGAATTTTAAAGGAAATAAGAAATAAAACAAACAGGATTGTCAACTGTGAAACGGCTAATATAAACAAAACGGTCAGTGCTGCCGAAAAGCAGAGGGAGGCTATTGAATATATTGCCGATAAGATTGGACTTGACAAGCTGCCGTTGTCGCTGAGGGAAGTTGCGAGGGCTAGGCTTATTTATCCTTTTGTTAGCCTTAAGGAATTGGGAGAAAATATGATGCCGCCGATAGGCAAATCGGGTGTTAATCACAGATTAAAAAGAATTTGTGAATTAGCGGAAAAGCTAAAGGAAACTTGATGCATCAGCAGTTTCTTATTAAGGAGGACATTTAGTTATGATTGCAAAACAGTTAGTAGTTGGACCAAAAATGGCAGAAGATAATATTGGACTTTTGGTACAGGTAGCAGGTCAGTATAAAAGTGAACTTCATCTTCAGCTTGATAATAAAAAGATTAACCTTAAGAGTATTATGGGTGTTATTTCAATAGGTAATCTTACGGGTAGCAAAGTTACGGTTTCAGCTCAGGGTAAGGATGAAGAAGATGCCGTAAACGCTCTTTCAGAGTTTCTTTGCAAGTAATTGTAATTTGTAATTTTTATTTTTTAGTTTTATATTGGCTATGATGATGAGGAGTAGGTCGTAACCGCTTTCAGAGAGTAGACACCCACGGGCTGAGAGGTGTCGCAGAGAGGTGCGGACGAAGGTAGCATCGGAGCCTGCGGAATGAAAATGGGTGTGTGAGGTGTCCATTATGCAATTTACGTTTTGCAGTGTGTACATTTTGCAGTGTGGTTTGTGAGTAGTTCCGCACGTTGATTGCGTTAAGATCGTTGAGTGCCTGTGCGTTGCATGGGAATTAAGGTGGTACCACGGATATTTTCGTCCTTTGATTAAGGACGGGAATATCCTTTTTTTGTGGGAAATTGGATAAATTGGTTTTTTTAGATGAATTATTCTTTTGTACAAAGTTGGAAAAGATTGTTCTTTTTGAGGGCAAAAAGAACCAAAAACCATGGGGCGTTCCGATTCGCCCCATACCCCTAACGGGCAGGGGCGGTGTGGTTTGGTGACTCACCGTAGAATGTGGCGGGTGCCCCTGCACCACCCGTTTTAGTGGGTGGTGGGGTTGTTATTGTATACCAACTAAGGTATTAAGCTAAGATGGGTTGGCCTTTACCCTTATTCCCACACGTAAGGGTGAGGTTAGGGCAAACGGCATAACCTCACCGGTGTTGGCAAAGCCGCTAACCAATGCTCCTTAGCGGCGAAGCCGCTACTAGCCTTCCCCTACGGGGAACTGTGAACAGCCCCGCAAAGTTTGCAAGCAAATTTGCTCTTGGTGGCATTTTTGCTTGCAAAAATGACGGATGAGGCGTAACCTACGGGTAATGAAGCAGTGCGGAAAAACCGCAAATTTATGAAGTTTATTATATAATTTAATAATAAAGAATTTTTTAAGAATTTTTTCTTGGAGGAAAATTTAATGAGAAAAGAAATGGCTAAAACTTATGATCCATCCATTGAGGATCGTATTTATCAGAATTGGCTGGACAAGAATTATTTCCATGCCGAGGTGGACAAGAGTAAAGAACCTTTTACAATTGTTATTCCGCCTCCGAATATTACAGGTGTGCTCCACATGGGTCACGCTATTGACAACACTATGCAGGATATTCTTATTCGTTGGAAGAGAATGCAGGGTTACAATGCGCTTTGGGTACCGGGTACGGACCATGCTTCTATTGCAACCGAGGTTAAGATTGTAGACCAGATGAGGAAAGAGGGTCTTACAAAGGATGACCTTGGCAGAGAGGGATTCCTTAAGAGAGCTTGGGCTTGGAAAGAGGAGTACGGCAGCACAATTATAAATCAGCTTAAAAAGCTTGGTTCCTCTTGTGATTGGCAGAGAGAGAGATTCACAATGGATGAGGGTCTCAGCAATGCCGTTCTTACAGTATTTGAGAAGCTCTATGACAAGGGTTACATTTACAGAGGTGAAAGACTTATCAACTGGTGTCCTCAGTGTCAGACTACCATTTCCGATGCCGAGGTTAATCACGAAGATAAGGCAGGTCATTTCTGGCATATCAAGTATCCTATAAAGGGTACTGACCAGTTCCTTGAATTTGCTACAACTCGTCCGGAAACTATGCTTGGTGATACAGCCCTTGCTGTGCCTGTAAATGATGAAAGATACAAGAAGTTTGTAGGTATGAAAGCCGTTGTGCCTTTTGTGGACAGAGAAATACCTATTATTGAAGATATTCACGCAGATGCCGAGTTTGGTACGGGTGTTGTTAAAATCACACCTGCACACGACCCTAACGACTTTGAGGTTGGTCAGCGTCACAAGCTTCCTATCATCAGCGTATTTAACGATGATGGTACTATCAATGCAAACGGCGGTAAGTTTGAAGGTCTTGACAGATACGAGGCAAGAGAGAAGATTGTTGCCGAGCTTGATGAAATGGGCTTGCTTCTTGAAGTTGAGGATATCACTCATTCAGTAGGTACACATGAGCGTTGCGGCGAAATCGTTGAGCCTATGATTAAAAAGCAGTGGTTTGTTAAGATGGAAGAAATGGCAAAGCCTGCTATTGAAGCGCTTAAAAATCATGATTTGGAATTTGTGCCCGAAAGATTCGGTAAGATATATATTCACTGGCTTGAAAACATAAAGGATTGGTGTATTTCACGTCAGCTTTGGTGGGGTCACAGAATACCTGCTTACTACTGCGATTGCGGTAACATCGTTGTAAGCAGAATACAGCCCGAGAAGTGCCCTAAGTGTGGTGGCACACATCTTGTACAGGATGAAGATACTCTTGATACTTGGTTCTCATCAGCTTTATGGCCATTCTCAACTCTCGGCTGGCCGGAAAAGACACCGGAACTTGAACATTTTTACCCAACAAGCGTGCTTGTAACGGGTTACGATATAATATTCTTCTGGGTTGTCAGAATGGTATTCAGCGGTCTTGAACAGATGGGCGAAGTACCTTTCAAGAAAGTTCTCATTCATGGTCTTGTGCGTGATTCACAGGGCAGAAAGATGAGTAAATCTCTCGGTAACGGTATTGACCCACTTGAAATTATAAAGGAATACGGTGCAGATGCGCTTCGTCTTACTCTTATCACAGGTAACGCACCGGGTAACGATATGCGTTTCTATAACGAGAGAGTAATCAACAGCAGAAACTTTGCTAACAAGCTTTGGAATGCAACAAGATTTGTTATGATGAATATGCCCGAGGAAGAGCCTACTTGCGATATGAGCGAGCTTACTTCCGCAGATAAGTGGATACTCAGCAGAGTAAATTCACTTGCAAAGAATGTAACGGATAATCTTGATAACTATGAGCTTGGTATAGCCGTTCAGAATGTATACGATTTCATTTGGGATGAATACTGCGATTGGTATATTGAAATGGTTAAGCCTCGTCTTTACAATCAGGACGACAAGAGCAGAAATGCCGCATTGTGGACACTTAAAAAAGTCCTCATAAATGCACTTAAAATGCTTCATCCGTTTATGCCATTCATTACCGAAGAAATTTTCACATCCATTCAGAGTGAAGAGGAAACAATTATGCTTTCAGCATGGCCTGTTTATACGGAAGAGCTTGCTTTCACGGAAGATGAAAACGCAATCGAGCTTATGAAAGAGGCTGTAAAGAGCATAAGAGACGTAAGAACATCAATGAATGTTGCTCCCAGCAAAAAGGCTACCGTATTTGTTGTGAGTGAGGACGAAAACGTAAGAAATATTTTCGAAAACGGCAAAGTGTTCTTTGCTCCTCTCGCTTATGCAAATGAGGTTATCGTTCAGAACGATATGACGGGTATTGCCGAAGATGCCGTATCAGCGGTTATAAGCAAGGGCGTAATTTATATGCCTTTTGCAGAACTTGTTGATATCGAAAAGGAAAAGGAAAGACTCGGCAAGGAAAGAGCAAAGCTCATAAAGGAAGTTGAAAGAGTTGAAAAGAAACTTTCAAACGAGGGTTTTGTTGCAAAAGCACCCGAAAAGGTTATAAACGAGGAAAAAGCAAAGCTCACTAAGTACAGTGATATGCTTAAGAGTGTTGAAGAACACATTGCAAAACTCGGTTGATTATTTATATAAATTTATATGGGGTGTCGCCTAAAGCGATGCCCCTAAAAATAAATTTCCAAAAAATTGAAAAAAAGTGTTGACAAATATAAAATTATCTGTTAGAATACTAATTGTGTTCGACAAAAGCAGTAAGCAAAATTGAATCAGCACAACTTATGGGAGCATAGCTCAGCTGGGAGAGCATCTGCCTTACAAGCAGGAGGTCATA
>CAZUXS010000086.1:0-8954 GCA_964624605.1 uncultured Lachnospiraceae bacterium
CCGGATACACTGTAGTCGTAAGCTTCTTCAAATGTTGCACCCTTTGACAAAAGCAGAGGTATAATATCTTCATCATTCAAAAGCTTGGGAAAGCCTTCGCCTGCCTTTATTGTTTCGGCAACCTCGTATAAATATCTCTTAGGGCTGCCCAAATGTATTCTTGCGGCAAGGTCGGGGTAGTTGAGCGGAAACTCTCTTTTTGACTTCAAAAGGATATATGTCAATTCATTTGTGGCATCAACGCCCTCTTTTGTCTGACCGCCTATTGTTACAGCCTCCCAATGTGCATAACCCTCATTGAAAGCTCCGCCCGTATCTGAAAGATAAAGGTCAATAAACTGTGCCATAGCAACCCACATACATTCAAAAAGTTCCTGAACCTCATCGTCTGTAATTGTGCCGTTTTCAATATCTTTTTTATAGAAAGGATATAAATATTGATCCATTCTGCCGTTTGAAATTATTGTGCCTGTTTTCTGTTCAACCCTTGAAAACATCTGTGTAAACCACTGTGACTGCATAGCCTCGTAAAATGTTCTCGGTGGATTTTCAGGTACATAACGGCAAATTTCGGCTATTTTCAAAAGTTCTGCTTTTCTTACCGCATTTTTCTCTGTTTTTGCAAGCTTTTCGGCTAAATCGGCGTGTCTGTTTGCCCAAAGCACTATTGCATCACAAGTTATGATTGTAGCCTCCAAAAACGGTCTTTTTTCCGTGTAATCCAAAGGGCTGTATTCATCAAGCTGTGAAAGTCTTTCCAAAGCTTCTTCCTTTATACCCTTGAAGCCCTTTTCAAGCACTATTTCATAATCGTGAACCCACTGGAGTGAAGAACGGAAAGATGCCGTTTCATTAACAATATATCTTGATGTAAGTTCTTTATCGGGGTTATATGTGAGCTTTGTTGTTTCGGGTGTGAGTGATTTTGCAAAATTCTCGTGGAATGTTTTGCCCACCCAATAAGGTGCAATTTCTTCTGCAACGATTTTTGCATCTTCATCACTTATATCAAAAGGTGAATTATCTCTTGTCGGCAATTTTTCTATTGCTTCCTTGAAAATGTTACCGTCGAGTTCGGGATAAAGTATGCCGTAACGCCCTTTTTTACCGCTTCTGCCAACCAAAAGCTGATTATCGTCTATATAAACGGTTGCGTTTTCGGCATAGTGATAAAGTGCTTTTGCCCATCTCAAATTTAAAGGCTGTCCCTCTGTTTCCTTGAAAGACTTTGTAAAATACAGACCTCTTTCAATATCTATAACGGGCTTCGCATTTCTGACCGTTTTCAAAATTTCTGCCGCTCTGTTTGGATTTGTAAATTTTCTTACATTATTTTTTATTTCAAACTGTATTCTCTCTTCCTGAGGAGATAAAACTTTTGCTGCCATTTTTCATAACCTCCTAAATATTATACTCAATCGGCAATTCAACTTCTTTGAAGAACTCCTTGTAAATTGCATCTCTTGCCTGTGTGAACAAAGCTCCGGTTCTTCTTCTGGGTGTGCCCAAATCAACATTTTGTATTTTCTTTATTCTGCCCGGTCTGGGTGACATAACAACAACCCTGCTGCCGAGGTAAATCGCCTCGTCTATATCGTGAGTTACTATTATCATTGTTATGCCCTCTTTTTTCCATATTTTGAGCATTTCTTCCTGTAAATTCATTTTCGTTATTGCATCAAGTGCTCCGAAGGGCTCATCAAGCAATAAAATTCTCGGTTTATTGGCAAGTGCTCTTGCTATTGCAACCCTTTGTGCCATACCGCCAGAAAGCTGTTTCGGATAGGCATTCTCAAAATCGGAAAGACCAACTATTGCAAGATTTTCCTTTATAAGTTTGTCATTATTCTGTTCTTCTTTCGGCAAACTGAATTTAATATTCTCCTTAACGGTCAGCCACGGCAAAAGCCTGTGGTCCTGAAATATAAAGCCCTTTTCTCTTGACGGCTTATCAATCTTTTTTCCGTCAACGTAAACTTCTCCGTCATACTTGGTTTCAAGTCCGCCTATTATTCTCAGAAGTGTGCTTTTTCCGCAGCCGCTGCCGCCTATAATAGAAATAAAACTGCCCTCTTCTATGTCCAAATTTATATTTTCAAGTGCTTTAACCTCATTTTTGTTATCATTAAAAATTTTGGTTAAATTCTTAATTTCAACAATATTGCTCATTCTGTTTCACTCCCTTTTGCGAAAGCCTGTTTATTCCAAGCTCTTTTATTACAACCCCGTGAAACGGGCAGGGTGTAGGGGCAACCCGCACAATACTTTCGATGAACCACCAAACTATATCGCCCATACCCGTTAGGGCAATGTCATCAATTTAAGAAAACTATATAAGTTATAGCTCACCAGCAACAACTCTCCACTCACACCGTAAAACGGGTGGGTGCAGGGCAACCCGCCACCGAACTTTAGTAATCCACCATACTCAACGCCCTGCCCGTTAGGGGTTCGGGGCGAATTCGGAACGCCCCGAGGTTTTTGGTTCTTTTTGCCCTCAAAAAGAACAATCATTTTCACTCCCTTAATTCCAAGTTATAAGCCTTTCTCTAAGCTTACGGAGCAAGTCATCCATCAACTTTCCGACTATTCCGACAATAAGCATACCCAAAATAACTATATCGGGGCGTGAAAGGCTTCGTCCGTCTGAGAGCATAAAGCCTACACCACTTGTTGCGCCTATCATTTCGGCGGCAACAACGCATACCCACGCATTTCCCAAACCAAGTCTTATACCTGTCATAATTGACGGCAGTGCACCCGGTATTATAATTTTGAGTATAAGCTTTATTTTAGGTATTTCATAAACCTCGGCAAGTTCAAAATATTTGCTGTCTATACTTTTTACACCATCTACCGTATTAAGAAATATAGGAAAAAATGCTCCTAAAAATATTATGAATATTTTTGAACTTTGACCTATACCAAACCATAATATTGCAAGAGGTATCCATGCAATGGGAGGAATAGGTCTTAAAATTTGAATGACTAAATCCGTAAATCTGTCAAATTTCGGGAAAACCGATACATTTATACCGATTATGAAAGCCGCAACCAAAGCAAGAAAAAATCCCTCTATAACTCGCACAAAGCTAACCCCGATGTTGTTAAGCAACTTGCCGTTTTTAACATAATCTATGGTTACATTTATAATAGCCATAGGTTCGGGCATTGTGTATGGTTTTAAATTACCGGCAAGAGCAAAACCCTCCCATATTAAGAGCAAAATAACAGGCAAAGCAATATACAGCAATACATTTCCTATTCCTTTCGTTGTCTTCTCTCTGTTCATAATTTTCCTCCGTTTATGTAATCGGGGCATATTTCTATGCCCCGAAAACTTAAATTATTATTCTTTAGAAACTTTAAACGATCTTTAAAATTATGAATCTATTTCATCAAGATATTTTGTGTTAATAAATTCATCCATATCCACATCACTGCTTATTATACCCGCTTCAAGTGAGAAGTCCTTAACCTTTGTTATTTCGGCTATGTCATCCTCTGTCAACTCGGTTGTATATGTAAAGTTTGGTATAATCTTCTTCATGAGTTCGGTATCAACACCGAAATCCTCCGCTACAGCTTCCGCTGCCTTGTCGGGGTCCGTTGCAAGCAAATCATTTGCTCTGTTGAGTGCCTTAATATAAGCCTTTACAACATCGGGATTTGCTTCCGCATAATCCTTTACAAAGTAAGTAATCATATTACCCTTTTTAATACCTGTACCATCAGCAAGCACTCTTGCCTGATCTTCGCTTGTAAGCTTTGAAATATACTGTTCCCAAATAACAATGGCATCAACTTCACCGCTTGCAAGTGCCGCAGGCTGATCACCTGCACCTAGGTTTATGCTTTCAACATCATCAAGTGTCAACCCCTCATTTGATAAAAGAAGTGCAAGCAAATGTTGTGCATAAGAACCGGTTGCATAAGCAACCTTTTTACCCTTTAAATCTGCTACACTTTGAATAGTTGAATCGGGTTTTACCAAAACTGCAAGTCCCTTTTCGCCGTAAGCAACATTTGAAACAATCTCAATAGGCTGACCCGTAGACTTTGCTATGATAGCAGGCAAGTCTGCCATAAATCCCAAATCGGCTTCTCCCGCCGCAACAGCTTCATTTACAAGAGGACCTGATTTGAATTCCTGCCATTCGTATTTAGCACCGACAGCTGACAGCTCTTCATCCAAATATCCAAGCTCATGAGCAACATATATCGGTGTGTACAACGGATAAGGTTGTGCGGCAACTCTCAATACCGTTTCGGTGTTTGATGATGCAGTTTCCGCATTATCGGTTGTTGCGTCCGTGCCACTATCACTTCCGCAACCCGCAAATGCAAAAATACTTAATACCGTTGCCATAGCTACCGCAAAAATTCTTTTTGTAAACTTTTTCATTTTAATCTCCCTCTTTCTTTTTCCTGTTTACCTGTAGGAATTGTTGTATCTACACTGATATTATATAACCATTCTTTATACAATGTAAATATGAATAAAATTTAAATTTTTTGGTTATGAATTAATTTAAAATTTTTTCACGCACATAACTTTGATAAAATTTACACCATCGGAATTCCATCCCGATGGTGTATTGCTTTGCAAATCTAATATAACTACCTCGCCTAACGGCTCGGTAACTTATTCGGCAAAAATTGCAAGCAAGCTTGCATTTTCTTCTCATAGGTTATATCATCGGAATTTCATTCCGATTGTGTGTTGCTTTGCAACACACAGATTTGCTTCGCAAATCAATATAACTAACCTCACGGCATAGCCGTTCGGTAACTTACCATCGGTAAAAATAAGCAAGCTTCTTTTTATCTACGGTAAGTTATATCATCGGAATTTCATTCCGATTGTGTATTGCTCCGCAATACACAGATTTGCTTCGCAAATTGATATAACTACCTCGCCTAACGGCTCGGTAACTTATTCGTCAAAAATCGCAAATAAATTTGCATTTTCTCCTCATAAGTTATATTATATAATCCCAAAAACCCTCTTGTTTGAGTTCTTTTTTGCAGCTTCCGTTATGAGAAAATTGCAATTCCTGATTTTTGATACTTACTCTTGTTCCCGGTTCTATGGACTGTGTTATAAATGTGTTACCGCCTATAATTGCATCGTGACCAATTACGGTATCGCCACCTAAAATGGATGCACCTGAATATATGGTAACATTATCCTCAATAGTCGGATGACGTTTTACACTTTTCAATTTTTGTCCGCCTCGCAAGGATAATGCCCCAAGTGTGACTCCTTGATATATTTTTACATTGTCACCAATAACTGTTGTTTCACCCACAACAATGCCCGTGCCGTGGTCTATGAAAAAATATTCGCCGATAGTTGCGCCCGGATGAATATCTATACCCGTATCACTGTGGGCAAGCTCCGTCATTATTCTGGGAATAAGAGGTACATTGAGTTTATAAAGCTCGTGCGCAATTCGGTTTACCATTATGGCATACAACCCCGGATATGCAAGCACAATTTCATCCAAACTGTATGCTGCAGGGTCACCATCGTAGGCAGCGTGCAAATCGGTTTCAAAATAATGTCTGATTTTCGGAATTTGTCTTATAAATTTTACCGTTATTTCATCGGCTGTTTGATTTATGCTTTCTTCACTTTCAGCTGAATATTTTTCATCAAAGCGAAGTGCGTTTGCAATTTGTTTCTGCAAATTATATATAACATCCTCAACAAGCATGGTGAGCTGATTTCTTACCGTATAAATTTTATATGCTCTGTTTCTGAAATACCCCGGAAGTAATATTTTCTGTATATTTTTTAAAATTCCTGAAATTGCTTCATTGTCAAGCTGATTAAAAATTGTAATTTTATCTATTGTTTTGCCCTTGTCATAATCTAAGAAAATATCGGATACAATTTCAAGAATACTGTTTTCTATTATATTAATCATTCAAAACACCTCTTTTATGAAAAAGGACTGCCACAAGATGCAACAGTCCTTTATTGATACTTATAAACCTTTTAATGCTTTAACGAGTCTGTCAACCTCATCCGGTGTATTATATATACCGAAGGTTGCTCTTACCGT
This sequence comes from uncultured Lachnospiraceae bacterium, assembly GCA_964624605.1. Classification (GTDB taxonomy): domain Bacteria; phylum Bacillota; class Clostridia; order Lachnospirales; family CAG-274; genus CAZUXS01. Next base: position 6,072 of record CAZUXS010000086.1, read on the forward strand.
ACCTTCAAGTCCCAAACTTCTTAATATAGGCTGTGCGCAGTGATGTCCTGCTCTTACCGCTATACCGTAGCTGTTAAGATATTCTCCGACTTTGTCAATTTCCTTACCGTCAACAATAAGTGAAAGTATGCCCGCCTTATTTGCGGCATTACCTATAATATGCACATTTGGAAGTTTCTGTATTTCCTTTGTGGCATACTGTAAAAGTTCATGCTCTGCCTTGCCTATTGCTTCAATACCTATTGATGAAACATAGTCAAGTGCCGCACCCAAACCTACCGCATCGGCAATACTGCCTGTACCTGCCTCAAATTTGTTTGGAGCAGGATTATAAATTGTTCTTTCAAATGTAACATCGGCAATCATATTACCGCCGCCCTGATATGGCTTTGCAGCTTCCAAAAGCTCTTTTTTACCGTATACAACGCCGATACCCGTTGGCGCATATATTTTGTGGCCCGAGAAAACAAAAAAGTCAATATCAAGTGCTGTTACATTAACCGGAAGATGTGCCACTGATTGAGCACCGTCAACCAATATTCTAACGCCGTGAGCATGTGCTATTGAAACAAGCTCGGCAACAGGGGTTATTGTACCGAGTGCATTTGAAACCTGTGTTACGGAAACAAATTTTGTGTTTCTTGTAAACAACTTTTCATATTCGGACAATATAAGCTGTCCGCTTTCATCAACCGGAATTACCTTTATAACCGCACCCGTTTCCTGTGCAATAATCTGCCAAGGAACTATATTTGCGTGATGCTCCAAAAGTGAAACAATTATCTCATCACCCGGCTTTAAATATTGCTTAACATAGCTATGTGCCACAAGATTTATGCCCTCTGTTGTGCCACGCACAAAAACAATATCATCTTTGTTTTTTGCACCGATAAAGTTTGCAACCGTCTGTCTTGCATTTTCGTAGGCATCCGTGGACCTTGCGGCAAGCTCGTGTGCACCTCTGTGAACATTTGAATTTTCGTGTTCGTAATAATATGTAAGCCTGTCTATTACGGCTTTGGGTCTTTGAGTTGTTGCACCGTTATCAAACCAAGCGATATCGTAGCCGTTTACTTTTTCATTCAAAATAGGAAAGTCTTTTCTTATATCATCAAGTGATTTTGTTCCTACGATTATACCGCTGTTTGAACTGCTGTTATTATGCTCTCTCTTAACATAAGTGCCGTTTTTTGCTTCGGTTTGTGAAACTACAACGGGTGAATAACCTGCATTGGTATTGTTATTTCCCGTCACACCACCTAGTATATTTAAGTAATCGTTTTCTGTCAAATATCCCCCGACAAAGTTCTGCACTTTATTATAAGCATTTGATATTACTGTTGTGTCACCTGTCGTGACAAGTTTCTCTATGCCGTCCGCACATAATCTTTCATCAAACTCTCCGAAAAAACCATTCGCCAAACTTTCCAAGTCTTTTTCACTCGGCAAGCCGTTATAATTATTCGTAGTCATAGTATTCACCTACCTCAACATCTTCAAGCACAGCAATAGCGTCATCGGCTAAAATGGCTGCTGAGCAATACAAAGATAACAGGTAGGAAGCTACACCCTTATCATCAATACCTCTGAAACGCACTGAAAGTCCTCTTGACTGTTCATTCTTCATACCTGCCTGATACAGACCGATTACACCACGCTTAGCCTCGCCTGTACGTACAAGAAGAATATTTGTTTTGCCGCTCTGGCTCTTTGGATTTTTAAGTCCGTCAACAAGAAGCTTATCGGTAGGAATGATAGGTATACCTCTCCACAATATAAACCTACCGCCTGCAATATCAGCCGTAACGGGTGGAACACCTCTCTTTGTACATTCTCTTTCAAAAGCTGCAATTGCTCTTGGGTGAGCAAGGAAGAAAGATGGCTCTTTCCATACCTTTGAAATAAGCTCGTCCAAATCGTCGGGTGTAGGTGCACCTGTGCGTGACTGTATTCTCTGTGAGTCTGCAACATTTTTAAGTAAACCGTAATCATCATTGTTGATGAGCTGGCTTTCCTGTCTTTCTCTCAAACTTTCAATTGCAAGTTCAAGCTGTTCCTTTGCCTGATCGTAAGGAGAACTGTAAACATCCTCAACAGCTGTGTTTATATTTATAATAGTTGAAATGGAATTTAATTGGTATTCTCTTGGCTTTTCCTCATATTGAATAAATCCCTGTGGGATAATATCATCTTTCTTCGTAGCTGAACAAAGTACATCAAGAGGATTATCACCCTCAACAACTCTGTTTACTCTGTAAATACCTGCTTCAAGTCCTTTAAATTCAAGCACCTTGGTAAGCCACTTTGGTGTTAATGCACCGTATTGTGGTTTTGTTTTTGTTACATTGGCAAGGTTATAAGCTGCCTGCTTGCCCAATGCGTTTGTAATAAAGTTTTCTTCTTTTGCCATAATAGCATCCTCGCTTTCGTTTTAGCGACACACCCATAAAAAACCTCGGATATATCGATAATTTTTTTATATTTAATACTGTGGCATAGACTTATCGATTTCCTTTGCCCAAGTATTAATACCATCCTTAAGGTTATACATTTTACCCGTATAACCAGCCTCTCTAAGTGTGTTTATTGCAAGTATACTTCTCTTACCCTCTTTGCATATAAACACTGTTTCTATATCGGGATTTAATTCATCCATCCTTCTTGCAAGCTGCCCGATTGGAATTACCTTTGCATTAGGGAATTTCACAATCGCCCTTTCGTGAGGTTCACGCACATCGATAATTGTTATTGGTTCGCCGTCCTCTATTTTTCTATGTAAATCTTTTGCGGATATGGCTTCAACAAGCTCTTCTTCGTCCTTCTTTTTTAAACCGCAAAATTCTTCATAATCATATTCTTCAAGTTCCTTGATTGTTGCATTTT
>CAZUXS010000087.1:0-8943 GCA_964624605.1 uncultured Lachnospiraceae bacterium
AGATGAGATATGGCTGATGTGTTTATATTACTTTCGAAGTATTTATTCCTAATATACATCGGAGTTTTTTTATTCAGTGGTTTTATAATCAATCTGGTGCGAGAGGGTTGGTCGGGGTGTAATGTGCCCTTTGCCCTACAGAATCAGAGGATATGTATATCCGCCTTTCATATAAATGCGTGTGTGATACTTATACTCACAGCGGAGGATAAAATGCCTGTTTTATACTTCGCATTGGGTGGCTTGGTGTATATTATACTGGGCAACTTAATACTGCGGAAGCTGTATTCCAATGCAAGTGAGCTTTTGTATAACGGTGTGTTTTTCCTGATGGATATCGGCTTGGTTATGCTATATAGGCTTAACCCGAACTATGCGGTGAAGCAGTTGGTTTGGAATTTGGTCGGGTTTGGGTTGATGCTTATTTTGCCGCCTATACTCACTATGCTGCCGAGGCTGGATAAGTTCAGGGTTCTGTATTTTATATTTTCGGTGCTGCTGTTGGGTGCTACGCTTATTATAGGCTCTTCGGAGTATGGTGCTAAGAGCTGGATTAAGCTGGGGGCGATTGCTTTTCAGCCGTCGGAGTTTGTTAAGATTTTATTTGTGCTCTATTTAGCATCGGCTTTGGCGCAGAAGCCGAGGTTTAGGCAGTTGATAGTGCCGACTATTTGCAGTGGTGTGATAATACTGTTCTTTGTTGCACAGACGGATATGGGTAGTGCGCTTATATTTGTGATGACGTTCTTATCCGTGCTGTTTATAGCTACGGGGAATTATCTGTATTTTATAGGCGGGTTAGGTGCTGTTGCGGCGGCGTCTACTGTGGCGTATAAGATGTTCTCACATATCAGGGTGAGGGTGCAGGTATGGCAGAACCCGTGGGAGGATGTTGCTAACAAGGGGTATCAGATAGCACAGTCGTTATTTGCTATCTGCACATGGGGTGTGATGGGTATAGGCTTTACAAAGGGCTATGCCAACAGTATACCTGTTGTGGAGAAGGACTTTATATTTGCGGCTATATGTGAGGAGTTCGGTGTGGTTTTCGGTATAGGGCTGATACTGGTGTTTGTGATGATATTTCTGGAGGGCGCAAGGGCGGCTTTGGAGAATCACAGCAGGTTTTTGAGTTTATTGGCGGCGGGCTTTACGGCGCTTATTGCGTTTCAGAGCTTTGTAATTATAGGCGGTGTGATAAAGATGATACCGCTTACGGGTGTTACTCTGCCGTTTATCAGTTACGGCGGTACGTCAATAGTAACGAGCTATGCGATAGTTACCTTTATACAGTGGATAACGCAGAAGAATACGAATTATGAGACGGATAGGAAAGCGGAGAATAAATCGGTGATACACAGGGACACCGAGCGAGTGAGGAAAGTGGCACAACAGCGTGAGGTGCTTATGGAGGAAATGCCGATAAGGCGCAGGAGAAGCAAGGGCAGGTGACGTTTGAGTAATGAAACCGCATATTAGGAAGATATTTTGGCTGTATGCCATTATGTTTATGCTATTGATTGGGTATTTGGTTAAGGTATGTTTTTTCGATTCAAATTCATTTGTTGCCAACTCACTTAACCCACGAGTGTCTAAAAGCAGTGACGGTATAAAGCGTGGGTCGGTGCTTGATGCGAACGGCGAGGTTTTGGCTGAGTCGGTTTTGCAGGATGATGATACCTATGTACGTAAGTATAACGATTCGGAGATATTTTCGCATATAGTGGGCTATGATACCAAGGGTAAAGCGGGTATTGAGTCTAAGTATAACTTTATGCTTGAAACGGTTAATGCGGAGCTGGTGCAGAGGATGGGCAAGCTGCTCTTCGGTGACGAGGTGCGAGGTAACAGTGTGGTGCTTACAGTCAGTTCGGCATTGCAGCAGGTGGCTGCGGACGAGTTGGGGAAGCAGAAAGGTGCGCTTGTTGCCATGGAGCCGTCAACGGGTAGGGTGCTTGCAATGGTCTCTTATCCGAGCTTTGACAGCAATACAATAGATGAGGATTGGTCGGAGCTTAACAGTGATGAGAAAAACTCACCGCTTTTGAACAGGGCAACACAGGGTTTATATCCACCGGGCAGTACGTTTAAGATACTCACCGCGGCGAGTGCGCTTGAAAATAACTTCGGTGAGGGGTATTCAATTGAGTGTGAGGGGCAAAAGACGTTTGGCAAGGATGAGAACGGGGATGTAACCATACACTGTTACAATAACACGGCACACGGAAATGTAGATATGAAAAAGGCTTTTGCCAAGTCTTGCAACACGTATTTTTCATCCGTGGGTATGGATTTGGGGGCTTCAAGCCTTATGGCAACTGCCGAGGAGTTTGGCTTTAATTCTAACCTTAACTTCGGTTTGGAGTATTCCAACCCGTCATTTCCTATGGAGGAGGATGCTGCCACGGAGGAGATAATGCTCACGTCCATAGGGCAGGGCAGGACGCTTGTTTCTCCGCTGTATATGGCTATGGTGACTTCTGCAATAGCCAACAACGGCATGATGATGCAGCCGTATATAGTTGACCATGCACAGACCTCGGGCGGGCATATACTCAACAAAACAATGCCTAAAAAGCTTGCTCAGGTTTGCACACCGGAGACGGCGGCTGAGATAACGGATTTTATGCTTGAGGTGGTGAATACCGGCACGGCAAGAGGTGCGGACTTCAAGATTGCCGTTGACGGTGATGATAATGAGGTTGTGACAGATTTAAGCGGTAGTGCCGTGTATCAAAAGAGCGGTACAAAGACCATTGATGTTGCGGGTAAAACGGGTACGGCGGAAAATACGTCGGGTGATGACCATAGTTGGTTTGTTGCCTTTGCACCTGCGGAGAATCCGCAGATAGCCGTTGCGGTGGTGCTTGAAAATGTAGGGCACGGCGATGGAGCGATAAATGCGGCAAGAGCGGTTATGAAGAGCTATCTGGAAGATGAAAATTAATTGTTCTTTTTTACGAAAAAAGAACCAAAAACGATGGGGCGTTCCGATTCGCCCCATACCCCTAACGGGCAGGGGCGGTGTAATTTGGTGGCTCATCGAAGTACGGTGCGGGTTGCCCCTGCACCCACCCGTATGGGTGAGGTTGGGGCAAGCTGCTTCAAGGGAAGAATTAAAACAATTCATCCGAATAAGTATTATTTTAAAATAAAAATGGCGTTAAAAAATCCCCGACTTTGATTTTCAAAGCGGGGATTTCGTGTTTATCAGCTATTCCAATTGCCGGATGAAAGTGTAGTACCGAAGATACCAACTGTATTTGTATCGGTAGGAGCAGCCTGACTTGTTAATAAAATACTGTCCTGATTGTTAAATTCTGTAATGCTTATTTCAGGATTACTATATATTTTTTTCATTTCCGGGTTCCTCCTTTTAGTTATTGGCACCGATAGTATGTGTACCGGCTGTGTTAACTGTTATTTTATTTCCGACCTTTGTATACGGAGTAATGGTTATTGTTTTGCTTTCTGCTGCATCTGTTGTGTCAACCTTAACAGCTGCATAGTATTCTGTATCGGATTCACGTACAATTTGATTATCGCCATCTGATACGGATTTTGCAACTTCTGTTGTTTGCAAGTTGTATGTTTTTCCGTCGGCACTTATAAAACCAACTTCATCAACATAATCAATGCTGTCCTTGGATATTTTACCAACTACATATATGCAATCTGTACCCTGTTCAACTTTTAAAAATTCAAATGTAGATACAGTTTTTGTTGATTTAAGTGTAACAGTTTCGATGTATGAATCCTTAGTAGCAGTAATTTCTACGTAACCTTTAGTAGCATCACTTTCTGTAGCTGTATATTCAATTGTTGAACTTGTGTCGTCAGCTACTTGCTCACCTACTGTAAAATTACCATAACCGGGGTATGGTACGGCGGTAACGGTGTCACCCTCTGAATAAACCGGTACTTTAAGGATAGTGCTGGCATTAAACTGTGCACTGTTTCCATTGTTATTAAGTTTACCATTGTTTGCATCAACATCCATCACAAGTGAACCTGTTGATGCAGTGATAGAACCTGTTGTTCCTTCAATTGCATCAAAATCAAGACTTGTGAAATCCCATGTAGCATCTACTGATGCATCTACTGTTGAAGTTGGAGTAAGTGATATAGTGACTCCGTCCTTTGTTGTTACTGCAAGATAATATATGTTAGGCGTTTTTGCGGTAGACCTGCTTACGTAATATGTGCTCTCACTTGTAATAGTATAAGTATCCTTATTCCATACTGACGAATCACTATCAAAAGTTACAATTTTTGATAATTCAGTTGGCGTTTTTGCGGTGTCTTTTTGAGTAAATATGGAAACACCTGACGCATTACCGTTTGAACCGGTATATCCCATTACTGTTATTGTTGCGGGAACTTGATCGCTTGTTAAAGTGAATTTTATTGCATTTTTTGCTGTTTGTCCTTCTGTTTCAGTATCTTTAGCTACACTTGAACGGAATGAAAATCCATAAGAATTATCTGGAAGGTCACTGTATTGTTTTGAACCTTTTATTGTTCTAAGAACTCGTATGCCGTTTGTACCTGCTAATAATGTAAAAAAACCATTGTTTGTTGTAATTACACCACTTAAATCTGCATCAGTGTCTTTATCAATATATTTGCTAGATACATCAACTACGTTTTCTCCCGCAAACACACTACTCACATTAGCCACGCCAACAACGCCCATTGTCATCACAGCGGCGAGGACGGAGCTAATCACTTTTTTGAACCTTTTGTTCATTTTAAAATCCCCCTTTTGATTATTGTTTTTGTGGTGTTGAATATTTGTACACTACATTCAATACCACGCCTCTTGGGCTTATACTTTACTTAAAAAACTACCCTCCTTTTTTGTATTTTAAACAGCGGAAGTGATTTGTTGTACAAAATATTAATCCATCATAAAGTATACTTTATGACGTATAGTTTTTTGGAGGGATTTGGGGTGATTTTATACTCTATATTGCTCAAAAAGACATAAAAAGTAGGGCGTGTATTGTATATATTGCCGAGAAAAATCCGAAAAAAATAAACCGTCACAAAGTATACTTTATGACGGTTTTGAAAAAAATTCCGCTATTCAACACTTATTGTAGCACCAAATGGTAATTATGTCAATAAAAAAACGTGATTAAAGTTGTCATCTTGTGTTTTTTGCCACGGATATAACATAAATTTGTCTGCCTTTTTAAATAATACTTGAATATTTCCGATAATATGATATAATTAAGTTACAGATTACCAATGGAGTGTATAATAAGACGTGAAAAATTATGCACTTCCAATACAAACAGAGGTGTAAATTATGGAAAAGTTAAAAGTTGTGATACTGGCAGCAGGTCAGGGAACAAGAATGAAGTCAAATGTGCCAAAAGTTTTACACAGAGTGCTTGATAAGACTATGGTTGGCTATGTTATAGAAGCGGCTAAGGAAGCAAAGGCTGATGATATCTGCGTTGTTGTGGGTCATCAGAGTGCTATGGTAAAAAATCTTATCAAGGATATGTATGACGATGTTAAGTTCGCCGTACAGAAAGAACAGCTTGGCACGGGTCATGCGGTTATGCAGGCAGGCGATTTCATAAAGGATGGCAATATCCTTGTGCTTTGCGGTGATACTCCGCTTATTACTCCCGAAACAATCACAGAGCTTTGCGAAACACACGAAAAGGACGGCAATGCGGTTACGGTTGTTTCAATGGTGGTTGATAACCCTACAGGCTACGGCAGAATCATAAGAGAAAACGACTCTTTTGCTAAGATTGTGGAGCAAAAGGATGCCGATGAGGCACAGCAGGCTGTTAAGGAAGTAAACAGCGGTGTTTATATCTTCAACGGTGAGGCTCTTAATGCGGCATTTGAAAAGCTTGGCAACAACAACTCACAGGGTGAGTATTATCTCACAGATACCCTTGAAATCATTAAAAATGACGGCGGTAAGGTCGGCATAATGGTTGCAAAGGACGAGGATGAGTTTATGGGTGTAAACTCAAAGCTCCAGCTTGCACAGGCTATGAAGGTAATGAAAAACAGAATAAACACAAAGTGGATGCTTGAGGGCGTTACAATCACAGACCCCGATAACACTTACATAGGTAAGGATGTTACTATTGAGCCCGATACACTCATATACCCCGGTTGTATGCTCGAGGGCGACACAACCATAGGCAAGAGCTGTATAATAGGTCCTAACACAAGAATAACATCTTCCGTTGTTAAGGATTGCGTTACTATACAGTCCAGTGTGCTTGTGGATGCCGAGGTTGATAACTATACCACAATAGGACCTTTCGCTTATCTCAGACCTAATTCAAAGATTGGTGAGCACGTTAAGATTGGTGACTTTGTGGAAATCAAGAATTCAACAATCGACGACGGCACTAAGGTAAGCCATCTTACGTATGTTGGTGATTCCGATGTCGGTAAGTGCGTAAACTTCGGTTGCGGTACAGTTACCGTAAACTATGACGGAAAGAATAAGTTCCGTTGTAAGATAGGAGATAATGCGTTCATAGGTTGTAACACAAACCTTGTTGCACCTGTTGAAATTGCGGCAAGAGCGTATACGGCAGCAGGCTCAACAATAACAAAGAATGTGCCGGAGGATAGCCTTGCAATTGCAAGAGCAAGACAGGATAATAAGGACGGCTGGAGAAAAAAAGTTAATAAATAGTTCTTTTTGGGGGCAAAAAGAACCAAAAACCCTCGGGGCGTTCCGAATTCGCCCCGAACCCCTAACGGGCAGGGGCGTTATACGGTTGTGGATTATCTAAGTTTGTGGCGGGTTGCCCCTGCACCCACCCGTTTTACTCAGAACTTTTGCTACGCAAAAGCAAGCCTTACGGCTTGGCGAATTTATCTTTTCGCTTCATTGGTGTGGTGGGGCAACGATGCCACCAACACAATTGTGGTAATGCAAAGTGTTTTAATGCTTTTAAAGCGGCGAAGCCGCATTTAGCCTTCCCCTACGGGGAAGGTGGCATTTTTGCTTGCAAAAATGACGGATGAGGCGAAAACTACGGGTAAAGTCTAACTAAGGCTTAACTAATGCCTAACCAAAACTTAACCCAAGTTTCCCTCAAATATTAGTCCAAACGAAAAATTAAATAAGTAACAACGTGTGGTAACTCATTTTTTACATTAAATGGAGGAGATGATGATTATGTATCATTATACATTAAAGATACTTATTATCAGCGACAGCTCCAATCTACAGCAAAAACTGGAGAGAGTAAAACCAAAGGAAAAATTTCAACATACATTTGAGACTGTTTCAAAATACGATAAGACTATGGCTGAAAGTGACATTATTATTGTGGATAGCAATGAGTCTTTTTTAAAGGAAATTTATGAAACTAAGGCTGAAAGGTGTATACTTGTGTTTTACGGGAAAAAGATATCATCATACGAATATGTTGATGATGTTTGGGTCTCTCCTATCTGTGATGATGGTCTGTTGTTTTGTTTCAACAAACTTCTACTAATGATTAAAAAGGATAAAGAGAGTATACAAAGCAAAGCATATCTTGAAACACTTATAAACAATTCTCAGGATCTTATTTGGTTTAAGGATATAAAAGGTTCTCACGTTAAGGTGAATGATGCTTTTTGTAAAACAGTTAATAAGAAGAAAGAGGATGTTGAGGGCAGAGGTCATTATTATATTTGGGATATTACCCCCGATGATTACAGCAAGGGTGAATTTGTCTGTCTTGAATCGGAAGAAATGGTGATTGAAGCCGAAAAAACAATGGTATTTGACGAGCCGGTAAAGACGGCGGACGGTATGAGGCAGTTTGTTACCGTAAAGTCACCCATATTCAACGAGTTCGGTGAAGTTGTCGGCACGGTTGGTTGTGCCAAGGATGTAACCGATTTTAACAATGTAACAAGAGAAATAAATATATTCTTTGAAAATATTCCCTTTGGCGTTATTATATCCGATATGAATGATGTTATAAGGGAAGTAAACACACGTATGGAAGAATTGACGGGCTGGAGTAAGGAAGAGATTATAAATACTCCGGCTAATATGAATTATCCGAGACTTAAAAAAGAAGCTACGGATAGCCTTGATGACAATGTGGATATTGTGGAGTTTGATGTGAACGGCTACAAGAAAACCTTGGAGATGACAAAGGTCACAATCACGGATGTATTTAAAAAGCCTATAGGCAAGATGCGATTTTTCAAGGATATAACGCAGGAAAGGCTTTTGGAGATACAGGTTCTTCACAATTCAAACACGGATTTCCTCACGGGGCTGTATAATAGAAGATACTTTTATAACTACATAAGCGATTACTGCATAGGTAAGCCGCTGGGAGTGCTTTTTATAGACCTTGATAACTTCAAGAGTATAAATGATACCTACGGACACCAAGCGGGTGATGATGCGCTTGTGCTTACGGCTGATGTGCTGCACAGGAATTGCCACGATGGATTGATTGTGCGTAACGGCGGAGATGAGTTTATTGTTGTCACGATGAATGATTTAAGTCTGGATGACGTCAAGAAGAGAGCGGCAACGCTGTTATATGACCTTGTTTCTTCATTTAAGGAGGATTCAAGGTTTAAAGGCTTATCGGCAAGTATAGGTTTATCCTTTGTGGATAGACTTCATGAGGATATAGATGAAGTGCTTAAGCGTTGCGATGCGGCAATGTACAGCGCAAAGAAGAGCAGTAAAGGAAGCTATTGTATTGCAAGAAATTAGAAATAAATTGAAAGTTACCCCGAAATGCGGTTTATAAGCCTTTGTTTCGGGGGGTTTTATTAAACTTAAAAAATATTTGAAAAAAATTTAAAAAAGTGCTTGACAAAAGTTAAAATGTGTAGTAATATATATTTGTTGCTTGTGAGCAACGCTTATATAGTAGATGGAGAGATGTCCGAGTGGTTTAAGGAGCCGGTCTTGAAAACCGGTGATCCCGC
>CAZUXS010000088.1:0-8805 GCA_964624605.1 uncultured Lachnospiraceae bacterium
TTGTAAGCATAAAGCTCCTCCTCCGTTTTATCAATGAAACCTTCAACAGTTTCAACCTTTTCGGGGATTGTGAGCTGCATTTTAAGTGTCTCGGGCTTTTCGGATGAAGCCTCTCTTGAATCTACCGGGTTGATGCAGTAATGCTTTATTTTTTCAACATCGGCGGGTGTCAAATCGCCCTTAAGCACAAACACCTTTGCACAAGCGATAATTGCGGAATAGTTGCCGCCTATTATCTGAATACACTGCATAGCGGAATCGGCTCTCTGGTCGTACTGACCGGGGAGATATTCCATACCGAAATAAACTTCATTATCCGCAACGGGGAAACTCTCGCTGTAAATTGTATCAACAGGAGGTTCTGAGAAAACGGTTTTCAATGCAATATTGAAATTTTTCTCCTTCATACCCTCAACATCATAGCGAACAAGAATTCTCAAATCCTCGAGTGCCGCAACACCGAGGTTTTCCTTGACATCAGCCATAAGCTGTTTTGCCTCTATATCGCAACCGCTTTTCTTTTCCACATAAATTCTCTTGATTTCAGCCATTTTGACTTCTCCTTTATATGTAATTATTATATAAAAATTTATATAACGTTATTTTTTCAAATCATTTTCAAGGAAACCGTAAAGACGATTTTTCTTGTAAGTTGCAAACTCACCCTTTTCAATGGCATCCCTTATTTCTTCCATCATATTATTGAAGTAATAGAGGTTGTGCAACACGCAAAGACGCATTGCAAGCATTTCCTTAGCCTTGAAAAGGTGTCTTATATATGCCTTTGAATATCTTCGGCAAGTCGGGCAACCGCACTCGCTTGAAATAGGTGTGTCATCAAGCTCATATTTTGCATTGAGCAAATTAAGCTTACCCTTGTTTGTGTAGACGTTGCCGTGTCTGCCGTTTCTTGCAGGCAATACGCAATCGAAAAAGTCCACACCACGGTCAACAGCCTCAAGTATATTTGCAGGTGTACCCACACCCATCAAATATGTCGGCTTGTTTTTCGGAAGATACGGCACAACGTTATCAAGCACATCATACATCTGCTCGTGTGACTCACCCACCGCAAGACCGCCGATTGAATAACCCGGCAAATCCAATTCCGAAATACGCTTTGCGTGTTCAATACGAATATCGTTGTAAACACCGCCCTGATTTATGCCGAACAAAAGCTGATTTTTGTTTATGGTATCTTCACGGCTGTTAAGCTCCTGCATTTTGTTTTTGCAGCGTTCAAGCCAACGTGTTGTTCTCTCGACCGAATTTTGAATATATTCCCTATCCGCAACTGACGGAGGACATTCATCAAATGCCATTGCAATAGTTGATGCAAGGTTTGATTGAATTTGCATACTTTCCTCGGGTCCCATAAATATTTTGTGCCCGTCAATGTGTGAGCGGAAGTATACGCCCTCTTCCTTTATCTTTCGCAAGGTTGTGAGGGAAAACACCTGAAAGCCGCCGCTGTCGGTGAGTATGGGCTTATCCCACACCATAAACTTGTGCAAGCCGCCCAGCTTTTTCACCACCTCGTCACCGGGACGAAGATGGAGATGATAGGTGTTTGAAAGCTCCACCTGTGTTTTGATGTGCTCCAAATCCTCGGACGAAACCGCACCCTTGATTGCCGCAATAGTTCCGACATTCATAAACACGGGTGTCTGTATTTTGCCGTGCACAGTGGTCAATTCGCCACGCTTTGCAAGCCCCTCCGTTTTTAAAATTTTATACATATTGTACCTCACATTTTTTCCGTTAATTTCATCATAAATTTTATTATAATATAAATTTTAAAGAATATCAATCATTTTTGAAATTTTATTTGAAAAACATCGCAATATGGTTTATAATGATACTTACATCGTAACAGGCAATATTTTGACAAGGAGATGCAATATGATATTTAACATAAAAAATTTCAGAATACAGGCAACAACAACTTTCGGTTTGGAGGCTGTTGTTAAAAGAGAAGCAGGTGATTTAGGCTTCAAAAATATAACCGTTGCCGATGGTTATGTGGAATTTGACGGCAGCTTTGAGGAAATTGCAAAGGCGAACCTTTGGCTTCGTTGCGCCGACAAGATACTCATAGTTTTAAACCGTTTCAACGCAACAACATTTCAGGAATTGTTTGACGGAGTTTACGAAATCGATTGGGCAAGATGGCTACCTAAAGATGCTAGGTTTATAGTTACCGGTAAGTCAATAAAATCACAGCTTTCAAGTGTACCCGCCTGTCAGTCAATAAGCGAAAAGGCTGTTATCAAAAAACTTCAAACGGTTTACGACATTGAAAGATTTTCAAAATCGGGTGCGGAATACACAATACAGGTAGCACTTTTGAAAAATGAGGTCACAATCACACTCAACACATCGGGTGCCTCACTTCACAAACGTGGTTGGAGAGAGGATGCCGTTATCGCCCCGCTTAAGGAAACAATGGCGGCGGCACTTGTGCAGCTCAGTTTTTGGAAAAAAGACAGAGTGCTTATGGACCCTTGTTGCGGTTCGGGCACAATACTTATTGAGGCGGCTATGATGGCAAAGAACATAGCTCCGGGGCTCAGCCGTAAATTTGCCGCCGAGCAGTGGGAAATTATGCCAAAAGAAATTTGGAAAGCGGCAAGAAAAGATGCCTACAGCAAAATTGATACGGATTTCACACCCACAATTTACGGCTCCGATAAGGACAAGCACGCAATAGAAATTGCAAAGGAAAATGCCATAAACGCAGGTGTTGACGATTGTATGAGCCTTAAGCATATTCCATTTAACAAGCTTCATTTGCCCTGCAAATACGGTGTGTGCATAAGCAACCCACCCTACGCCGAAAGAATGGGCGAGCTTGACGAGGTTGAGCAGCTTTACAGAGATATGGGCAAGCTGTTTTTAGCCGACAAAACTTGGTCAACATATTTCATAACTTCTCATGAGGGGTTTGAAAAGCTTTACGGCAGACGTTGTGATAAAAAAAGAAAGCTCTATAACGGTAACGTAAAAATAGATTATTACCAATACTACGGTGAAAGACCACCAAAAACAACAACCGAAAACCGATAACCCCCACCCACGCCGCAAACACTGTGTGCGTGGGTATTTTATATATGTCTAAAGTTATAATAAATTAAAAATATATAGCAAAATAATATTATAATTTTTATTGGTTTTTGTTGACAAAGCTAAAAAGATATGATATCATTTAGTTACAAAACAAGAAGAGATATAAAGATGGATTATAATTCCGGAAAGGAGGAGATTACGCCATACAGGTTAGCTTGAAAACGGATATGTAACTGTAGGATTGAACAGATTGATGTGGTTTGTGGATGGTCATACGGAATATGCAAATAAACGATATGCGTGCTATAATAACTCTTGTGCTTGATTTTTTTAACAGCGTGTATGCAGTATTCAAAATATTCAAAGTATGACGTGAAGTATTAAGTTTAAGAATTATAAATTTGAAAATTTAATATGTACAAACAAAAAAATAATCGGACTCGTTTTTTCGATAATTAGCAATTTGGTTTATAACCAATTATATATATTTTTTGGCAGTATGCAATTTAGACTGTCGGTCGAGTGCAGAAATTGCACATAGAGGTCATACGCCGATTCTGTTACCGAAGACGATAATTCATTTTGTTATATCCCTTGTATGTTTTTTTACATAGATGTACCTGAAGAAAGGCGTGTAAAAAAAATGGTAAACGATATTGAAAATTGTATGAGATGACTCATCATTTGCGAAGTACAGATGGTGGGTCGTCTCTTTTTTTGTCATAAATTCGGTTAGTTCTCATATAAACACATACAAAATAACTGTAGTAAGTCCCTATTAAAAGGATTTACCACAGTTACTTATTATTATAATCCAAACATAGTTGCGCAAATCTTTTTTCCCGATGTTGTTTTAAAAATTCCGTTATATGCAGCCTTTATTGATTCCGTTGAATTTTCATCCTCGTACAGATTAACCAAAAAATCAGCTTCAACCAAAATTTGATAATCTGCTCCGTCTATATTTGTATATGTATGATGATGACCTACCAGATATGAAATTCTTTCAATTTCATTTTCAGCGAAACCGCATTTTGTGAGCATAGCTTCAGCCAACTCGGGTCCCAACTCTTCCTGCAATTTACCGTTGCTTGTGCCGTATCTGCTTTCAGCCTCTTTTATACCTATATCATGCACATAAGCCGCCGCTTCAAGAATACAAAGCTGTTCTTTAGGCAGATTTTCCATGCTTCCTATAAGCCTTGAAAGGCTGTGTACCTTTATAAAATGTTGTATCCTTTTAGGATCACCCGCATAATATTCCAACATTGTCAAATAAAGCATATCAAGTTTATTTTCCATATTTTATAACCTCCGTGAAATTACTTAACTTGCTTCATTATACAGCAAAAAAACAAACTTTTCAATATATTTTCTCGGATAACTCACTCAAACAAAGTATAGTTATATTACCCATAATTCATTTACCGATAAAAATTCCCCGATATCTCTATCGGGGAAAATATCATTTAATTTTATTTTTCAATCGGGAATTTGTAATCACTGTTCAATGATTTTTGAAGTACATTTGAAGCATCATTAGCCGTTATACTTCCGTCACCGTCAACATCGATATTGAGATTTTTACCCTTCAATTCAAAATCGCTGTTAAGTGCTTTTTGAAGTACCATTGCAGCATCATTACTCGTTATGCTTCCATCGCCGTCAGCGTCCACATTAATTGCTGATGACTTTTCACTGTATTCAACCGTAAATGCAAGATCATAATCGCCTTCCTTAACGGTGTATACGGTCGCACCCGTCTCCTCATCAGCATCTATTTGTGTTCCGTTTACATAGAGCGTAGGAACCATATCATCGCCCTTATCTGCCGCCGTAAGGGTGAGTACATCATCCATAACAACATAATCGCCGCTTGAAAGCTTTGTACCATCAGCCTTTGTGACTGTGATATCTTCCGGTATTTCTACCTTAGCCTTAACAACAACATAGTTAATGCCATCTACAAACTCGGTCTTTACTGCCTCATAGCCCTTGGTCTTTGTATATTCCGTAGCCTGTGATGTATCCGTACAAAGTATCGTACAGCCTTTTGAATCAGGGAACGGATCTCTGGTTGAAACTATATTTGCCGCATCGGGTATAACAATAGTCTTTACGCCGCTGCAACCCTTGAATGCATTCTTTTCAAAGAAAAGATTTCTGTTAAATGTGAGTGCTGTAAGTGCCGTACAATTCAAGAAGGCATTCTCACATATTCTTTCAAGCTTTACATTAAACTTAACCCTTTCAAGATTTGCGCAACCTGAAAACGTATTTTTTGAAATCTGAGTCAACTCATCCGGCAGTTCTACTGTTTTTAAGCTCGTACAACCCTTAAACGCTGACTCACCTATGGTTGAAATGTTTTTTCCAAGTGTTATGTCTTCAAGAGCCGTACATCCACTGAAAGCAGAATTTCCGATAGCTGTAATTCCTTCACCCGTTGTCACCTTCGTAAGAGCCGTACAATTAAGGAAAGCACTGTCGCCTATTGCTCCACTCACTGCGGATAAATCCAAAACCTTTACCGAACTACATCCTGAAAAGGCTTTAGAACCAACGACACCACACTTAGCGGGAATTGTTAATTTATATTCTGTGTCATCCTTAATTTCCACACTACCGGATTCACCTATTCTTCTGTCGGACATTTCCCAAATATCGGAGCTGCAAAGCTTTGCACAGGATGCAAATGCACTTGAACCAATTTCCTGCAAATCATCACCAAATGCAACTGTTGTGAGATTGCTGCAACCGCTGAATGATGATGCTCCTATCGCCTTTATACCGGTAAGATCCACTGCCTGCAAGTATTTAGCCATTGATGCCGTGCTTGATGACGGAGAACTTATAAACTTATCTACAATATACGGTGTTTCTGATTCAACAAAGGTCAACTTTTCAAAACCTCCTCTGTAGCCTATAACAGAGTAAAGTGTATAATATCCCGAATCATTAATCGCAAGATACTTTTCATCATATTTTTCAACATCCTCTTCCTTCTTTGTACCAAGAGATACATAGCCATACAAAAGGAAGTCCTCATCAAGTATATCATTATCAACATTTGTCACCGTATACTTATTTTTATTTGCATAATTTTCTGCGTATGTATCCTTTGGTGTAACAATTGTTTTGAGTGCACCGCAGGAGTTAAACGCAGTATCATTAATATTTTTTACAGACCTTGTAAGCGTTACCTCTGAAAGCTTTGTACAACCGTCAAAGGCATTTGCCTGAATATTTACAAGGTACTTGCCACCGTTAAACTTTTGAAGTGATGTACAGCCTCCGAAAGCGTATGGAGCAATTGTAGCCGTGTCATCGCTGATTTCAACATTTGAAAGTGATGTACAACCATTGAACGTATAATTTGAAAGTTCAAGAAGTAACTCCGGTAACTTTATGCTTTCAAGAGCCGTACAATTTTCAAACATATTCATACCGAACGTACCTGTTTTGGTCACAGCCTTTCCGCAATCCTTCATATCAACAGAAACAAGTCCTTTACAATCGGAAAAAGCTGAATTACCGATTGTGCCGACATTTGCACCAACCGTAAGAGTTTTTATTGAATTATTTCCGGAGAAGGCACTTGCACCTATGCTATCCCAACCGTTAACCTCACTTATTGTGAGTGCACAATTACGGAAAGCATAATTGCCCATTGTGCTGCCTGTCTTATCATATATAAACTCCTTAAGGTTGCTACAGCCGTCAAAAGCCGAAACACCTATAGTACATTTATTTTTAATTGATACACTTTCAAGAACCTTACTTCCGGCAAAAATGCTTGCACCTATTGCAACTGACTTTTCTGCTGCCGTTATCTCACCGGTCTTTGAATTTTTGCTGTATGTAGGCATTGTATCAACAATAAACTTTTTAATATACTTGTTGCCCTCAAAAGCAGATGCAGGTATGGTTGTTATCATCTCAGGTGTCTGATATACTTCATCTTTCTTTCCGGCAGGATACATAACAAGTGTTGTCACCGTGAAAAACTTACTGTCTTTGCCGTCTTTTTTACGATTTTCGCCATCCTTATCCACAATTTCGGCTGCTTTTACTCCGGTGTACAAAACACCGTCAATAGACCTGTATGTTTTATTCCAACGATTTTCACCTGAATTATTTTCGTTAGGGTCTGAATTTTCACCTGCAACATTTATAGACTCCAAGTTGTTACAGTTTTCAAAAGACTTGATTGCCAAACCGCTTGTAAGGTCAAGACCAACATTCAATGTCTTAAGATTTGTACAACCCGCAAAAAATCCGTTTGAACCTACTGATTGAAGATAATCGGGTAAACTTATACTCTCAAGTGCCGTACAATTGTTAAAACCATAGTTACCCATTTTTCCGTAAATTGCACTTGATGTTTTAATAGCACCTGTCTTTGAATCACAGTTGAACATATTGCTGAAATCCAAATCCACATTGGTAAGTGCCGTACAACCTGAGAATGTATAGTCACCAAACGTTTGGAAACCGGAGATACTAACATCCTTAAGAGCCGTACAATTTTCAAACACATTGTTGCCTACAACCGTAGGTATAACCTGATATATCTTTTTTGATGAACTATATGATATATCACCGGGTACAAGTTCTCCGCTCTTGGTTGATGTCACCTTATAATTATCCTTACTGCTGTGCATTTGAACAGACTTAAGGTTTGGACAATTTGAGAAAGCAAAATCTTTCACTTCCTTAAGTGATGATGGTAAAATAATTGATGTTGCCTTACAATTTTGGAAAGCACTCTCATCTATTGAACGTATAACAATTTCCTGTTCGGTTCCGTTAACGTTGATGGTTATAACCGATGGTATTTCCATCTCACATTCCTGTGTTTTTGATACCGTGAGTATCTGTCCGCAAACTTCATTACTGTATTCGTAGTTATACTTAACCGAAATTGAATAATCAATAAGCTCGCCTTTATCATTTTTACCTTTTGCCTTGTATTCCACAAAATTTGTATCGGCATCCATAGAAGAAATATTTGTTTTCTCCTCAATTGTCTGTTCGGGTTCTTCCTCCTGCTTCTCATCGGGAACATCTACATAAGGAACATCACCGGACTGCATAAATTTGATATCAGGCACAACATCTGCCTCAGAAGCTTCGTCTGTTGCATTATCGTCCGCAGCCGTGTATGCAACCTCTGAAACGTTTTCGTCCGCAAAAACCATGGTATAAGCATTGCTTGCCATGAGTGAGCAAACCAAAACCGCACTTAAAGCTCTTTTAAACTTCATTATTATCCCTCCAATTCAAAATTTTTATACAAATTAACAAGTAGAATCACAGCAATACACAATAATATCGCCAAATGTACTTATTTCTTATTTTAGCACAAAAACAATAAAAACGCAATACTTTTTCGATATTTTATAAAAATTACACAATTTTTTTCGTTTCTTAAAATTTAATGCTTTAATCAAAGTATTTTTTTGCACAAAAAAAACGGCTCAACCATTTCGATCAAACCGCCTTCTTTACTGGATGGAGAAGGATTCGAACCTTCGAAAGCTGTGCTAACAGATTTACAGTCTGCCCCCTTTGGCCACTCGGGAACCCATCCGTAATATTTTGCTTTTAATAGCAAAAAACAGCAAACAGGCTTGCCATTTGCTATTTTGTACTCTCATCGGAGCACTCAAAACTAAATAACCAACTGTCTTAATTCTCTCATCCATTTCCTTAGAAAGGAGGTGATCCAGCCGCACC
>CAZUXS010000089.1:0-8754 GCA_964624605.1 uncultured Lachnospiraceae bacterium
CTTGACAACGGTTATCAGCGTGGTTATGAAACGCTTAAAAAGCTTGTTGATATGGGAATGAAGGATGTCGGTTTCGGTATGACGGTTCAAGATAAAAATGCTCCCGACCTCGTTCCTCTTTACAAAATTTCAAATGAGATGGGAATGGAGTTTGCGACAGCGTCACTTCACAACAGCTTTTATTTTGTTGAGGCGAAGAATATCATTCACGACAGACCTATGGTAGCAAAGAATTTTGAAAACTTGGTGAATGAGCTTCTTAAGTCCAACAGCCCCAAAAAGTGGTTCAGAGCTTACTTTAACCACGGTTTGATTAACTATATTTACGGTCAAAAGCGTTTGTTGCCTTGTGATATGAGCTTTGATACTTTCTTTATTGACCCTTACGGCGATGTTATGCCTTGTAACGGTACTAAGGATAAGGAAGTTATGGGCAACCTCAACCGCCAAAGTTGGGATTCACTTTGGAACAGTAAAGAGGCCGAACAGGTGAGAGCAAAGGTGCGTTGTTGCGACAGAGATTGTTGGATGATAGGTTCCGTGTCACCTGCTATGCACAAATATATTTGGAAGCCTGCTTGGTGGGTATTTGTGCATAAATTTAAGGCATTGTTTAGCAAATGTCCTTATTCAATGTATGAAAATAAGATTGTGCGTGATTATCGCGACGGCAAGGTTACAAAGGAAGAACTTGATAAGTGTTCCACTTGTGATATGTGTGCTACGATAAATAACGGACTTAGTGCGGAAAGTATGGAACAGCTTAAAAATAAAACCGGTGAAGAAATTGTGGATGCAGATATTGCGGCACAAATGAGAGTGTGAGGTTAAAAGTATGGAAGAACATAAATTAAGCAGGTTACAGCAGGCTGAATTTGATATATTCAAAGAATTTATCAAATTATGCAACAAGGAAAATCTTAGATGGTTTATTTGTGGCGGAAGTTTTTTGGGTGCTGTCAGGCATAAGGGATTTATACCGTGGGATGATGATATTGATGTGGCTATGCCAAGACCGGATTTTGAAAAATTCCTTAAGATTGCACCGGACTTTTTACCGAAAGACTTACATTTAAGTACTTATGACACTAGGGAAGACCATATTACGTTGGTTGCACAGATTATCAGCAATAATAAGAATTTCACACTGAATAATGCGGAAAAACAAGTTCAGACAGGTGCGTGGATGGATATTCTTGTTATTGATGGTGCACCGAAAAAAGGATTGGGAAGAAAAATATTCGGTATACGATATATGTATTATCGAATGATGAGTCAGTTTTCTCATTTCAGTGAGATAGTGAATTTGAATAAAAAGCGTCCATGGTATGAAAATCTTGCAATCAAATTTGCTCAGATTACAAATATAGAAAAACATCTTGATGCTGTAAAAATAGGTGATAGCTTTCATAGGTTTCTGAAGTCTAATTCATACGAAACGTCAAGCGAAGTGGCAACATTTATGGGTGCTGCAAAAATGAATGAAATCCTGCCGAAAGAAGTATATGGTGTGGGAACTGATTATGAATTTGAAGGAATAACCGTTAAAGGACCGGATTTATACGATGCATATTTAAGCCATTTTTATGGAGATTATATGACTCCGCCACCGGAAAACGAGAGAAACCGTCACAATGTAGGTGAGGGGGGGGGTAACGCCTAAGCGTATGCCTGTTTTCTTTGCACACACTACCTATACAAGGAGGTGTGCGTGATGGCATCTTCAAAAACCGACCTTACAAGTGCAATGAAGGACGCAGAGTCGAATGTGGATTTAAATAAGGTTATTATAATCAATGATAAAGATGTCCAAGCTATCCAAAAGGCATTGCTTGTTATGCTTGATGATATTGTTTCGGTTTGTGATGAATACGAAATAGAATATCAGCTTTCGGGCGGAAGTGTTTTGGGTGCAATTCGACACGGTGGATATATTCCGTGGGATGATGATATCGACATTAATATGGAGAGGTCACAGATTGACAGATTTTTGACTTGTTTTGAAGAAAAATACGGTCATAAATATTGGGTAAAAGTTCCCGGTATCACAGATGGATACGACCAAAATAAAATTCGTATTGAGTCAAAAGAGATAAGAGCCAGAGGTCTGTTGGAAATCAACGAGCCGAGTTGTGGTTTATGGATAGATGTTTTTATTGTTGAGAACACATTTGACAATAAGTTATTACGTTTTATGCACGGGATTGGTGTAATGGGATTACGATACGTACTCTCTTGTGTCAAGTTTGCCAGAAATGAACAGGAGTTAAATGATATTGTTAAAAAAGGCAGTAGTCTTGAGGAATACATCAAGAGCCGTTGTCGCTTAGGAAAATTGTTTTCTGTACTTCCGCTGTCATTTTGGACAAAGTTTTCCGCTAAGTGGGCAAGATTGTGTAAAAATGAAAACAGCGAGTTTGTTGTTATTACGGGTGGTCGTCATCAATTTTTCAGAGAAATGTACGTTCGAGCAAATTTCTGTCGAACACAGAAAATTGATTTTGAAAACCGACGTGTAAAAATAACGGCAGACTATAAGAAATATATGGAAATGTTGTATGGAGCTGATTATATGACTCCACCACCGATAGAACAACAGGAAAAACATATTCTGTTGGAGTTGGATAGAGTGGCTTTAAAGAGTGAGGGCGTATAAAACAGTTTCTGATTGAAAGGAAAAGTACTGTTATGGAGAGTAAAGAAATACAATCATACTGCTTGGATATAATGAAGGCATTTGATCGCTTTGCAAAAGAAAATCATCTAACATATTGGATGTCCGGTGGAACACTTCTGGGAGCGGTGCGGCACAAGGGTTTTATTCCGTGGGATGACGATGTTGATTTGATGATGCCCAGAGCGGATTATGAATACCTTATTCAGCATTTTGCAGATGAGAGATACAAGCTGTCCAGCTGTGAAAAAGATTCGGAATATCATACTCCATTTGCCAGAGTGTGGGATAGTGAAACGCTACTTGAATGGAATGTTTTGCAGGAGAAAAAAATTGGTGTTTTTATCGATGTTTTTCCGATGGATGGGTTTCCGACTAATAAGATAATAAGTAAGCTTCATTTGTGGCATCTAAAATATTATCGAGTTCTTATCAATGCAAGTGTACGAAAGACATTTTTAAAACATGAGAAGTGGATTATCACAAAAAAAATGCTTATGAAACTTTTACGACATGATGGAAACTTTTATGCTCTGAAATTGAATAATATTGCAAAAAAATATGATTATGAAAAAAGTGCCTTTGTTGGTGTAAAGACAACAAGTTTACATCTTTTCAGAGAAAAGAATACAAAGGAAGCTTTTTCAAGTACGATTTATCTTCCGTTTGAGGATATGTCACTGCCCGCACCAATAGGCTATGATACATATTTAAGTCACTTGTATGGTGATTATATGCAGTTGCCACCGGAGGAAGAAAGACATTCCGAGCATGAATTTGTAATTCATAAACTTTTTTCGGGGGGTACGCCTATCCAATAGCGAAGTATTCCTCTGCAATAAGAGTACATCTCTTTATGAAAAGAGGTGTGCATAAATGACAGAGTATCCTCTTAAGAAACTGACAAAGGAAGACTGCGGTCAGAAAATATCCGTAGAAGAAAGCCAAAAAATTTTACTGGATATGTTGGATTGTTTTGCCGAATTTTGTGACAGCCACAACCTTAGATATTATCTATCCGGAGGAACATTGTTGGGTGCAATCAGGCACAAGGGCTTTATTCCGTGGGATGATGATATTGATGTAAATATGCCACGCCCCGATATTGAAAAACTGTACGATATAACAAAAGGTATGCTTGGAAAATATATGCTGGCAGAGCCCGATAAGGATATGTTTTCAAGGTGCTGTGAGTGCTATCGCTTATACAGTCAGGATGCGGTTATTGAAAGTTACTCCGGCGGTACAACAAAACGTCATCCGGTTTATTTTCCTGTATTTATGGATATATTCCCTATCGAAGGATTGCCGGAGGGAGAGCGAAAGACAAAGCTTCATTATACGAAGCTTGTTGCATTGCGAAAGATGTGTCGCTCATCTTCATTGACACATTTGGAAGGAAAGAACTTTTGTGCACATATTTTTCATGTAGTCAGTGCTATACCGGCAAAGATTGTCGGATATAGAAGATGGAGTGAATATATTCAAAAGACCGCAAAAAAGTATAAGTTTGATGAACAAAAATATGTCGGGGTTATGACGGCTCCGGTGCATACAACCAATGAAAAAGTATTAAAAAGTGAATATATAAAAAGTGTAGATGTTATGTTTGAGGGGCGGTATTATCATTCCCCCGGCAATTATGACACCTACCTCACACAGTTATACGGAGACTATATGAAGATGCCTCCGATTGAAAAGCAAAAATCACACCATGTGTTCAATGTGTATTGGAGAAAAAAATAAAGGAGTAGAGAAAATGAATATTGCATTATTGACAGCTGCCGGAATGGGAACAAGAATGGGACAAGATATCCCAAAACAGTTTATGCACGTCGAGAATAAACCGATTATCATACATACAATGGAGGCGTTTCAAAGACATCCCAGCATCGATGCCATTGTGGTTGTTACTCTTCCATCATGGATTGACGTATTAAAGGCGTATGCAGCTCAGTTTAATATCACAAAGCTTCGCTGGGTGGTTGCAGGGGGTGCAACGGGACAGGAGTCAATTTACAACGGACTTCAGGCAGTTAAGGCAGATGTGGGAGATGAGGAAACCGTTATTATGGTACACGACGGTAACCGTTGTTTGGTATCGGGAGAGATTATTTCCAACAGCCTTGCCACATTTAAGAAGTACGGTAGTGCGGTTGCAGCTATTCCGTGTGTTGAGGCAGTATTCAGAAGTCAGGATGACGGTGCTTCATCCACAATTTCAATTCCGAGAGAGCAGTTGTTCCGTACACAGACCCCACATACATACACATTGAAAAAGCTTTTGTGGGCGCATGAGGAAGCGCAAAAAAGAGAAATTACCGGAACGGCAGCTTCATGCACTTTAATGCAGCAGTTGGGTGAAACCGTGTATTTTTCACAAGGTTCGGAAGAAAACTTAAAAATCACCACAGTAGAGGATATGATGATTTTCAAAGCATTACTTCATACTAAAAAGGACAGTTGGTTAAAATAATGAGATATTGTGATGTATATTGGAAAGATGTTGCACGAGTAGTGCAGCATATTCCCAATTTAAAGGATATATATAACAGTACAATCTTAATTACGGGCGGAACAGGTATGATTTGTTCTGCTGTGGCGGATGTACTACTGTTTTTGAATAAAAAAAATAACGCAGGCATTAAAATTATATTAGCCGGTCGCAGTAAAGAGCGTGTTGAAGAGCGTTTTTCCGAATTTGCGGAGGGGAAAGATTTCTTTTTTGAACCCTATGATGCCACAATTCAAACAGACCTACAGGTTAATGCCGATTATCTGATACACGGGGCAAGTAACGCCAATCCGGTGATATATGCAAAGCAGCCGGTTGAAACTATGCTTGCTAACATTGTTGGCATAAACAGCTTGCTGGATTTGGCTGTAAGAATGAACAGCCGTCGTTTGTTATATATTTCTTCCAGCGAGGTATATGGGAACAAAAGCGAGCTTCGTTCTTACGTAGAGGATGACTATGGCTATGTGGATATTTTAAATCAGCGTGCAAGCTATCCCAGTGCCAAGCGAGCATCGGAAACTCTCTGTATTGCGTATGGTCAAGAGTATGGTTTGGATACGGTGATTGCCAGACCGGGGCACATTTACGGACCTACAATTACCACATCCGATAACAGAGCATCCGCTCAGTTTACACGCAATGCCGTAGCCGGAGAGGATATCGTTCTGAAGAGTGCGGGCAGTCAATTACGTTCATATTGTTATGTTTTGGATTGTGCCTCTGCAATATTAACCGTTCTCATAAACGGAGAAAAGGGAAATGCTTACAATATATCAAATCCCGATTCTATTGTTACCATAAGTGATATTGCTAAGGCTTTGGCAAATGCAGCAAATAAAGAGGTTGTGTATGAGGAAATGTCGGAGCTTGAGAAAAAAGGTGCAAATATGATGACAAATTCTTCTTTGAATTCAAAGAAATTGGAGGCATTGGGCTGGACAGCGGAATTTTCTTTGGAAGAAGGAACAAAAAAGACCGTAGAGATATTAAGAAAATAATGTGTCGGTAAAAAATTAATATGGCGGTATCCTATCATATATGGGCGAAAAAAATTCCGTCGGATTTATAAAGGAGATTAGTGTGATGGTAGAAGTGTATTACATTGACATCGCTAGAGAAAAACGAAATACAGCAGGGGCAAAGGCACCGGATGATATTGCGGAAATATGCAGGAAAAACAGCTATCATAGAGTTGTGATGCCTATGTATCCGAGCGAAAAATCAAAGGTAATGCAAAAGATATGGTTATTGACGGTGTGTGTTTATAATTGGTGGAAGATGACACATATCCTTTCTAAAAACTGTGTTGTGTTGTATCAGCATCCTCAATACGGAGTGCGAGTTGCTGAAAAAATGATACCGCTTATAAAGAAGAAAAAACAGTGCAAATTTGTGTGCGTAATCCATGATTTGGAATCCCTCAGAGGTGGAATACAGGGCGTTATAAAGGAAAATTCCCAAACTAATAAAATAGCTGATGATATTCTTTTGCAGCACATGGATTGCTTGATTTGTCATAATGAGCGTATGCGTGATTATCTTATCAGCCGTGGGTATGAACCGAATAAGATAGTATGTTTGGAAATATTCGATTATTTAAGTGATGTTATCAGAGAGCAGCCTGCAAAGGGAGAAAAACCATCCATAGCTATTGCAGGTAATCTTGCAATAGGAAAATGTAGTTACATATACGATATTGCCGCAGAGGGTAGAAATAAAAATTTGGTTATAAATCTCTTTGGCAATAATTATAATAAGGAAAACGCTACAGACAATATGATATGGCACGGCTCATTTAAACCTGAAGAGTTGTCTGCCCATTTGCAGGGTGATTTTGGACTTGTATGGGACGGAAACAGTGCCAAAACGTGTTCCGGAAATACGGGAGAATATCTTAAATACAATAATCCTCACAAAACTTCACTTTACTTATCATCCGGAATGCCGGTTATTGTTTGGAAGAAAGCCGCTATAGCGGATTTTGTGTTGAAAAATGAAGTGGGGATTGCAGTGGATTCATTGGATAAGCTTGATGAAGTAATCGGTGCAATCAGTGATGAAAGCTACCGCAAAATGTGTGAAAATGCAAAACGGATTGGAAAAGATTTACGAGATGGAAAGTATTTCCAATCAGCTTTTGAGAAAGCGTTGAAAACAGTAAAATAAATGAAAAAGGGATTATATGCCGACTAAAGCTGTAAAAAGCAATGTTATGTTGTTTTTTCGGCATACGGATTATCCCTTGTCGCAGGTGTATTGAACACCTAATACTACGATGAAACACCGTATAACACGATTGTTGGTGCGGTTAAAAGGCTTTAGAAGAGTGTTGAATATATCTATGCTTTATGAGGAGGGACTATTGTGAATTTTAAATTTAAATTTGTTGACTTATTTTCCTCATTGTTGGAATATATCTTGGTATTTCTTGTTATTATTAGTTGCAATACTCCATATTCACAAAGCATAACAAAAGATTTTCATATTGCCAAGATGATAGTGTGTGTGAGTGTATTGTTATTTATGTGTGTATTTACAAAACTTATGAATAGTAAATACTTTAATGTCAAGAGAATGCTTGTAATCTGGATTATTTATTTCTTCTTGATGATGATTTATGTGGCTGTTGGTGTACAAATGAATAGGATGCAACAGTTTGCCAGTAGGTATTTAATAGTAATACCGCTGTTATCCTTATATATAATTGTGCAAAAAAACAAAGCATATGATTTGTTAAGGAAATTTTCAAATGTTATGGTAGTGTTGTCACTTATATCATTATTTCTATGGTATTTTGGTTCGTTGTTGAAGATTATTCGCCCTACGGGAAGTATATATGCGTTGTGGGGAGAAAACTATACATATCCAAGCTACTATGGTTTGTATTTTGAAAGACAACGTGATGATTTTATATTCGGAAAGAATGTTTTTCGAAATCAAGGTATTTTTTGTGAAGCACCTATGCATAGCTTGTGTTTGATTATTGCTTTAGCAATTGAAATATTTCTTTTAAAAGAAATATTGTCGAAAAAATCTGTAATTATTAGGTTTTCAAACACGAGGGGATTTAACTTAATCGGAAAGTACAGATTTATACATATAATTATTCTTGTTGCAACATTGATTACAACAACATCAACCACAGGGTTGATATTGTTACCGCTTATTTTGGTTATGGAGTATTTTATATCAAATCCCAAAGGAAAGTATATTAAAATACTTAAAATGCTTATAGGTGTATTGGTAGTCATAGTTGCCTTTAAGTTTGTGTATGAAGTATTTACGGACAAGGCAACCTCCGCTTCGTGGAAAACAAGAGTGGATGACTTAAATGCAGGCTATATGGCGTGGAAAAATCACATATTCTTAGGAAACGGATACGGAAGCTATGCTGTGCAAAATTATATGGATAAAAGGCTCAGAGGTAACAATTTGGGATTCAGTAATTCTGTTTTTTCAATATTGTCGCAAGGTGGACTATTATTGTTTACTGTTTATGCTTTCGCCTTTGGTTCATATTTTGCTTACGGAATAAGAAATAAAAATAAAGGTATATTAGCCT
>CAZUXS010000090.1:0-8553 GCA_964624605.1 uncultured Lachnospiraceae bacterium
TTCGGGAACAATTCGTCCCAAAAACAATATGTAACTATCCTTTTCCAAGCCAAATCCGGACTTAATCAAGTCCGCACTTTTTATTTCGGGTCTGTTTACTCCGTTTGGTATAAACTTTGTATCCCTGTTATAGGTTGTCTTAAAATAATCCTTAACACCTTCGCTGAGCACAATAATTTCATCTGCAAATTCAGCTGCAACCTTTTCACCAAATAGGATATAATTTCTTGCAAACTTTCCCCATTTTGCACGTTGATGGTCAAGCCCGTGAACGGTAGCCACACACCGCTTACCAAAAAGTTTAGGTATCCAAAGCATCGCACAAGGTCCTTCAGCGTGAAAATGCACAACATCATACTTACCAAAAGACGCACGCAAAGCTGCGAAAAAAGATGATGACATAGCCGCAAGACCTTTAAAATCAAAGGTTAATACATTCTTCAACTTAATTCCTTGATATTCTTTTAACTCCTGCGTATCAAACTCTTTTCCGCTGACGTGATGACCACTACGATTGTAACAAGTGACATTATGCCCTAACTTAACCATTCGTGTTGAAAGCTGTTCCACAACAACCTCAACCCCGCCCTCACGTGACGGTATTCGCTTATGGCCAATCATAGCTATTCTTAAACAATCCTTATCTACCATATCACGATGCTCCTAACTTTTTGAAATCAACAACACCGCCTTGACGGCATTTGCACAAGAAATCGTAGCTGTCATAACCTATACTTTATGACAGCTACGATTATTCATAATTACCTTACCCAATTATACAACTAATTTTGCTTTAGGTCAATATGTTTATCCTAAAATTTGTGAAAAATGCCCTAAAAATTTCACAAAAATAAAACTGTCATAAAGTATAGGTTATGACAGTTTTTAATAAAGCTATGCTCCGATTACAGATTAAAGCTAAAAGAAAGTTACGTATTTTTGATGAAACGGTGTATTTCCGAGACTCACTTAATAGGTAGGAGATAGTTTGACGTTGTGATGGCGAGGGTGCTTGCCGGTTTATTGAAATAAAGGAGCTTAAGATGAATATAAAAATTGTTATAGCAACTCATAAAAAGTATAGGATGCCCAAGGATAAGATATACGTACCTCTTCAGGTCGGTGCAGAGGGAAAGGAAACACTGGGGTATACGGCTGATAACACAGGCGACAACATAAGCGCCAAAAACTCCAACTATTGTGAGCTTACGGGGCTTTATTGGGCGTGGAAAAATCTTGAATGTGATTATCTCGGCTTAGCGCATTACAGAAGGCATTTTGTGTTGCAAAAAAAATCAGATGATGTGTTTGAAAATGTAATTAACGGGTCTGAGGTATCCGGTTTGGCATCCAAGTATAGGGTGATTGTGCCTAAGAAAAGAAAATATTACATTGAAACTCTCTATTCGCATTATGCCCATACTCATTATGCAGAGCATCTTGATAACACAAGGAAGATTATTGTAAGCAGTTATCCCGAATATACAGACAGCTTTGATAAGGTGATGAAACAGACATACGGATATATGTTTAATATGTTCATAATGGACAGAAGTTTGGTTGACAGCTATTGCGGTTGGTTATTTGATATATTGTTTAAGCTGGAGAAAAAATGCAATTCGGATGAATTATCAGCTTTCCAAGGCAGATTTTACGGACGAGTGAGCGAGATACTTTTTAATGTTTGGCTTGAGCAACAAATAAAGGAAAACAAGATAACCGAGAGTGACATTAAAGAGATTGATTATACATATATGGAGAAAATTGACTATAAACGAAAAATCACTTCCTTTGTGAGGGCTAAGTTTCTACATAAAAAGTATGAGGGAAGCTTTTGAGTTGGGTGGAGGATAATATGAATTTAAAAAAAATTTTAATTATAGCTACTACACCTATAAAAAAAGACGGTTTAACAGAGATAATGTTGAATGTGTACAAATATTACAAAGATGAAATTCATTTTGAAATATCTACATATACGGATATTGAGGAAGATATGTTACCTTTTTTTCAAACCGAAACACTAGAAGTTAACAGAGTTTCAAATCGAAAGAATGTGTTTAAGTACATTAAAGATTTGGTTGCACTGATAAAAGATAAGGATTTTGATGCTGTATACATACATGGCAACAGTGCATTGATATTGGTAGATGCTATACCTGCGAAAATAGTGGGTTTAAAACAAATAATAACGCATTGTCATAATACAAAATCAAAATTTCCGCTTATTCACTATGTTTTTAAGCCATTTCTGAATTTAATTGTTACCGATAAGATAGCTTGCTCCGATTTGGCTGCAAAGTGGTTGTATTACAAGGATTATAAGGTTGTATTAAACGGAGTAAAAACAGAAAAATTTAAGTTTGATGCCGATGTCCGTAACAAATACAGGAAAGAACTGGGGTTAGAAAATAATTTTGTGGTAGGACATGTCGGAAGGTTTAATATCCAAAAAAATCATGACTTTTTGATTGATGTTTTTAATGAAGTTGTCAAGTTGGATTCTTCTGCAATGCTGTTGCTTGTAGGTAAAGGAGAATTGAAAAACGAGATAGAGCATAAAGTAAGAGAAAAAAAGTTGGAAAAAAACGTGATTTTTTTAGGAAACAGAGATGATGTTAATTGTCTTATGCAAGCAATGGATGTGTTTTTATTCCCATCTTTATGGGAGGGGCTTGGAATTGTTGCTATTGAGGCACAGGTTTCGGGTTTACCGGTCGTTGTTTCGGATGTTGTGCCTGATGAATTGGAAATTACGAATAGTATATATTGGTTATCATTAAAAGATTCTCCGCAAAAGTGGGCGGAAAGCTTAATAAAAACTAAGAATCAAAAAAGATTTGATGCATCTGAGCTTGTAGCAAAAAAGAATATGGATGAAAAAAGTATGTTGGAATCGTTGAGGAAAGTTTTATGTAAGTAAAGTTGCATTCACAACCAACAGCTAAAACAGAGGTATGAAAATGAAAAAACTTACATCTAAAGAAATAAAGGAAACAGAGCTTAACCTACTCATAAGTTTTGATGAGTTTTGCAAGAAAAACAATCTTTATTACACATTATGCGGCGGTACATTGTTGGGTGCTATAAGGCACAAGGGTTTTATACCGTGGGATGATGATATTGATGTGTTGATGCCAAGACCGGATTATGACAAGCTTATGAACGAAGTTGGTCTTGATATGAACCATTTAAAGGATTATATGGAATTTAAGAGCTGGAAAAAGGGAAATGTTACCTTGCCGTTTATGAAATTGGTGGATAACAGAACAAGCATTGACTCCCAATATGATGATATGGAGGATAACAAAATATGGATTGACATATTCGCCACAGACGGACTTCCCGAGGATGATAATAAGTTAAAAAAATTATATAAAATGCCACGCTTACTGCGTAGAATTATATTGGTTAAAAATGCCAAAAAAGGTGAGGGTAAGACCTTTATTAAAAAGCTCTTAAAACCTCTTTTGATTGGAGTTTTAAAGCCTATTGATTCAATAAAATTGTGCAAAAAGATAGATGATATATCCAAAACCTATGATTTTGACAGCAGTGACTATATCGGTGGTATTGTGTGGGGATACGGACCACAGGAAAGAATTCATAAAAAGGGATATATGCAGCCGGTTCCCGTTGAGTTTGAAAAGCATTATTTTAATGCACCATCAAACTATCACGAATATTTGACAGGCTTATATAAGGATTATATGAAACTGCCACCGGAGGATCAGAGGATAACTCATGATTTTGTTGCGTATATAGATTATGGAGATGAAAATTAAATGAATGTAGCAATTATATTAGCGGGAGGTACCGGTACCAGATTGGGCGGGGACATTCCCAAGCAATACATAGAAGTAGCCGGAAAGCCGATAATTTCATATTGTTTGGAAAAGTTTGAGAAGCATCCCTTGATTGATTCAATTGTTGTTGTGGCGGCTGAAAGCTGGCAGGCATATATTAATGAATGGATTGACAAGGATAAAGTGACTAAGTTTTCGGGGTTTGCTTTGGCAGGCTCCAGCAGACAGCACTCTATTGCCAATGGTTTGGCTTTGACAAGTGAAATCGGTGCTTCCGACGGAAGTAATGTAATTATTCATGATGCGGCAAGACCCAATGTCAGTCATGACACTATATCTGCTTGTATCAATGAACTGCAAGATGCAGATGGCGTAATGCCGGTTATTCCGGTAAAGGATACAATATATTTAAGTAAAACAGGCTGTGAAATTGATGCTCTTCTTAACAGAGATCAATTATTCGCCGGACAAGCTCCGGAAAGCTTTGATTTCAAAAAATATTTTGAAATACATAAAGGTCTGACCGAAAGTGAACTTGAAAGCGTAAGAGGCAGCAGTGAAATAGCTTACAGAAACGGATTCAAAATGAGATTAATTCCGGGTGATGAGCATAATTATAAAATTACAACCATTGCTGATTTAGATAAATTTAGAACGGAGACAGAAAAATGAAAGCCTATTCTTTACATGCTGTAAATGATTTGAAATATGATGAAGTGGCGTATCCCGATTGCCCTACAGGGTGGTGCATAGTGAAAGTTAAAGCCGCAGGTATTTGCAGTTCGGATATTCCACGTATATTCACAAAGGGTACATATCATTTTCCCACTACTCCGGGGCACGAGTTTTCGGGTATTGTGGATAAGGTTGCCGATAAGGAAAATGAATGTTTGTTGGGTAAAAAGGTTGGCGTATTTCCGCTGATACCATGTAAAAAATGCCCACAGTGTGCCACAGGTCATTATGAGATGTGTTCCGATTATGATTATATCGGTTCAAGGAGAGATGGCGGCTTTGCCGAATATGTTGCTGTTCCCGTTTGGAATTTGGTTGAGTTTTCGGGCAATGCGGAATTTAAAGAGATAGCGATGATGGAACCTCTGTCTGTTGCACTTCATGCAGTCAAGCAAGCGGGCATTAAAGAGGGAGATAGCGTTGCTATTGTCGGAACGGGTATGATTGGTTTTGCGGCGGCTCAATGGGCACAAAAGTTGAAAGCCGAAAATGTTACCGTAATCGGCAGAAGTTTTAATAAAAAGGTTCTTGCCGAGGCAATAGGAAATTTGGATTACCGTATCATGGACGAAGTTGAAAATGAATTTGATGTTGTTATAGAGGCTGTCGGTTCAAATAATGCGATTGATAAATCAATCAATATTGTTAAAGCCGGCGGAACACTTGTGCTTATGGGTAATCCCGAGGGCGAAATTGATTTGTTGCAGAATACATATTGGCGTATATTGAGAAAGCAACTTCATATAGTTGGCACTTGGAATTCACATTATGAGAGCACGGGTCAAAGTGATTGGTCTGAAGTTAAAGAGGCTTTGAACAGCAAAAGTATAAAGGTTGAAAATTTAATTTCACACACTTATGGTCAAGAAAATCTTAAGGACGGACTTGAAGTCATGAAAAGCCATAAAGAACCGTATTGTAAGGTTATGACTGTTTGGAATGAACAAGATGAGGTATGCAAATGAGAAACAGTGAAATATCAGCATCAATGATGTGTGCTAATTTAATTGACTTAAAAGAAACAATAAGCATATTTGAACAGGAAAAAGTGGAATACCTGCATATTGACATTATGGATGGTGAATTTGTTCCGAATTTCGGCTTAGGTGTCGATTATATTCGAGGTTTAAGAGAATTGACCGATATACCTCTTGACTTACATTTGATGATAAAAGACCCCGAGTATAAATTGCAGTGGATAGGGATAAAGGAAACAGACATAGTTTCCATTCATTACGAAAGTACACATCAGGTTCAGAGAGCACTTGATTGGTTAGCACCGTTTAAATGCAAAAGATTTTTGTCTATCAATCCCGCAACACCGATTTATGTGTTGGAAGAAGTGCTTGATTATATAGACGGAATCAATCTTTTGATGGTTAATCCGGGTTTTGCGGGTCAAAAGATTGTGCCAAGCACACTTAAAAAAGCTGAAAAGCTTCAAAGTTTCCTTGCTGAACATGGGCATAAAGATATTATTGTGGAAGCAGACGGAAATATTACGCCCGAAAACGGAGCTAAATTGAGAAAATTTGGTGTAAGTATTTTTGTTTGCGGTACGTCAAGCATATTTAACGGTGAAAAGGAAAAATACAGAGATAATATCAAAAATTTCAGAGACAGAATAGAGTAGATATTGTTGCGTATTGCATAGGTATAGGTTTTTATTTGGTGTTATGAAATTATTAAAAATATAATTATAGGAGAAAAATTATGAGCGAAAAGATAATGACAATTTCGGTAGCGGCTTACAATGTTGAGAAATACCTCGATAAATTAATGAGTTCCTTGCTGGATAAAAGAATTCTTGACGATATAGAAATTCTTGTGGTAAATGATGGTTCAAAGGATAAAACAGCCGAAATAACAAAGAGATATGAGAATGAATATCCCGAAACGGTAAGACTTGTTGATAAGGAGAACGGTGGACACGGTTCCACGATTAACAGAGGTATTATAGAGGCAACCGGTAAATATTTCAGGGCTCTTGACGGTGATGATTGGGTTGACACAGAAAGCTTTGTAAAGCTGGTTGAATATACAAAAAAATATGATGTCGATATGATTTTGACGGATTATATAAGGTGTTATGAAGATGGCTCAACCGAATTGGTAAAGGAATGGGATCTTGATAACGGAAAAATATATGATGCTGATAAAGTATGGAAACAGTTCAAAAGAATACTTTATCATCAGGTTGTTTTCAAAACAGAGATATTAAAGGAAAACAATATAACGCTTGATGAGAATTGTTTCTATGTAGATAGTGAATTTGTTTTGTATCCAATCCCGTATATAAACAATGTGGTCTATTTTGATTTGGTTGTTTATTGTTACAGATTAGGTAGGGCAGGACAATCTGTAAGCGTTGAAGGTACTAAAAAGAATGTGTCTCATTATTTAAAGGTTGCAAAAAGTTTATTTGAATTTTATAAAAGAAATGAAAAAGAACTAAGCGACATTAAGAAAAAATATTTGGCTAGAAGAATAAGCTATAATTGCACATGGTATTTTGATGCGTTAATGCTTTTTGGTCCGTCTTCAAAAAATAAGAAGGATATTATTGATTTTGAAAATTATGTTAAGGAAACGTTGATAGATTCATACAACTCCATGGCTGAAATTTCAAAATGTATAAATCTGTTAAGAAAATCGGGTTATAGTCTGTATTTACCTTTAAATGTTTACAGAAAACTTAGAAAATGATATAGAGATGCAATTGAAATATAAGACATACGGAAACAATATATTAATAAAAATGTGTTGTGTAAACGTCAATTGGAAAATTACAGCAGTGTATCGGGAGGTATCAATGTGAATTTTAAGATTAAAATCAGTGACCTGTTTTCCTCTGTTTTGGAATATATTTTTGTAATTTTGGTTATTTTTGATTGTAATACACCATATCATTATTGTTTAACAAAGGATTATCACTTTACTGAAATGATTTTGTGTGTGGTTCTTTTGCTATTTATAAGTATATTTATTAAACTTCTGAATAGTAAACACATTGACACCAAAAAAGTGTTTGTAATATGGATTGTTTATTTATTCTTGATGATGATTTATGTGGGTGTTAGTGTACAAATGAGTATGTTGCTACAGTTTGTAAGCCGATATTTGATTACAATACCACTGTTATCTTTGTATCTGGCGATGAAAAGAAATACAGTATATGATTTGTTAAGAAAATTTTCAAATGTTATGGTTGTGTTGTCGCTTATATCATTATTTTTCTGGTATTTCGGTTCGGTATTGAAAATTATCCGCCC
Source organism: uncultured Lachnospiraceae bacterium (assembly GCA_964624605.1). Taxonomy (GTDB): domain Bacteria; phylum Bacillota; class Clostridia; order Lachnospirales; family CAG-274; genus CAZUXS01. The sequence goes on from CAZUXS010000090.1 coordinate 7,814, forward strand.
CACGGGAAGTATTTTTGCTATATGGGGTGAAAACTATACATATCCGAGCTACTATGGTTTGTATTTTGAAAGGCAATATGATGATTTCATATTCGGAAAGCACGTTCTTCGAAATCAAGGTATTTTTTGTGAAGCACCTATGCATAGCTTGTGTTTGATTATTGCTTTAGCAATTGAAATATTTCTTTTAAAAGAAATATTGTCGAAAAAATCTGTAATTATTAGGTTTTCAAACACGAGGGGATTTAACTTAATCGGAAAGTACAGATTTATACATATAATTATTCTTGTTGCAACATTGATTACAACAACATCAACCACAGGGTTGATATTGTTACCGCTTATTTTGGTTATGGAGTATTTTATATCAAATCCCAAAGGAAAGTATATTAAAATACTTAAAATGCTTATAGGTGTATTGGTAGTCATAGTTGCCTTTAAGTTTGTGTATGAAGTATTTGCGGACAAGGCAACCTCCTCTTCATGGAAAACTAGGGTGGATGACTTAAATGCAGGCTATATGGCGTGGAAAAATCACATATTCTTCGGAAACGGATACGGAAGCAATGCTGTGCAAAATTACATGAATAAAAGGCTCAGAGGTGACAATTTGGGATTCAGTAATTCTGTTTTTACCATATTGTCACAAGGTGGACTATTATTGTTTGCTGTGTATGCTTTCGCTTTTGGTTCATATTTTGCTTACGGAATAAGAAATAAAAATAAAGGTATATTAGCCT
>CAZUXS010000091.1:0-8503 GCA_964624605.1 uncultured Lachnospiraceae bacterium
AGGGCTGGCAGGATTCGAACCTACGAGTCGAGGGATCAAAACCCTCTGCCTTACCACTTGGCTACAACCCCACATTTTTAATAGGTCATCGCCTATTCCCTTAAGAAAATCATAGATAGAAGCAACCGATAGCCACTTCTATCCGTTTTCAACAGCCGTTGAGAGATTCGAACTCCCGAATGCGTGAGTCAGAGTCACGTGCCTTACCGCTTGGCGAAACGGCTATATTATTTATTAAGCTCATCAAAAGATGAAGCGCGAGACGGGATTCGAACCCGCGGCCCTCGCCTTGGCAAGGCGATGCTCTACCACTGAGCCACTCGCGCATAATGCAGTCGACGGGACTTGAACCCGTACCCAGTTAACCCGGACTAGATCCTTAGTCTAGCGCGTATGCCAATTCCGCCACGACTGCACATTGCTTAATATAAGCTTTGTTAAGGGTTTTTATTTCTTGGCTCGCCCCCAACAAAAAATATTATAGCAGATACTCCCATCAATGTCAAGCACTTTTTTTCATTTTTTCCGATTTTTTTTACATTTTTTGCAAAACCCTTTATTTATGCCTGTTTCAAGGTCTTTTTATTTTTCAAAACGATACCTTTTTTATATCATATATATAATTTCAGGCAACATTCGACATTATTTTATTTCACTCCGCAAGTGTTTTTGACTTCTTTTTAAGCATATAAATTTCAAATATAATTGCCGCAACAAACAACAAAGCAGACAAAAGCATACTAACCGGCACACCGAAAATTTTGAGCTGGTCTGTTCTCAAAGATTCTATGCAAAATCTTATTAAGCCGTAACCCGCAAAATAAATCACCGTCAGCTCGCCTTCAAATCTTTTTTTCTTTCTATAGAAAAATATAAATGTGAGCAAACAGAAATTTGCAAAGCTTTCATATAAGAAAGTCGGGTGCACCTGTATGTAGCTCACACCACCGTACTGCATAACGGGATATACACTATTATTGTAGGTTGCCTGTGTCAAATTTTTTGTAATATCCAATCCGTTTACGCTTTCAACCTTAAGTGCCATTGCAAAAAGCGAATTTGTTGCCTTGCCGAAAGCCTCTCTGTTCACAAAATTGCCCCATCTTCCTATTATCTGCCCGATGAGCATACTCATTGCACAGGTATCCGTAAATTGAAACATATTGAGTTTTTTGAACTTTGTAAAGCACACAATTGCAAATACGCCGCCTATAACACCGCCATATATGGCTAGTCCGCCGTTTCTTATATATATGAAATCTCTCAAACTTCCGTCGTGAAAAATTAGATAGTAGCTCCTTGCACCCACAACACCGCAGATTATTCCGAAAATAAGGAAATCCATATATGTATCGGGACTTTGTCCCGTTCTCTTTGCCTCCTTATAAAGCACAACAGCGGCAATAAAAACCCCGAATGCAATAAACACACCATACCAGTATATATCACAGCCAAACACACTGAAAGCAACTCTGCTAAGCTTATCAACACTTATTCCCAGATTGGGAAAATATATATCACCCATATCAGCCTCCGATTTTACTTATGACCATATTTTTTTCACAAAGTCCGTTAAGTGCACGCTCAACAGCCTCTCTGTCTATTTTACCATAAATTTCACAAATGTCCAGTATTTCCGCATTTTTAACAAAGCAGTCCGCCGCTTTTGCACTCAAATATGATATATCATCAATATTTTTACGTACCGAAAAAGCAAGCTTTTTGCATATTCTTTTTACGCAAGCCTCGTCAACTCCGTTAGCTTTAAGCTCGCCTATCTCATCAATAAGCATTTTTGCAATCTCCGAGCCGTTTTCACCCTCACCGCTCATAACAAGTGCAAATGCACCGTTTGCAGCAACGGTTGTGTAGTTCAAAGGAAAATCCGTCAGCTTTTTTTCATACAGCTTTTCATATAAATCCGATGAACTTCCCGTCAGTATTTCGGCAACAACCTCATAAACAGCTTGATTAAAAAGGCTGTATTCCTCGTCAATGCGAAAACCTATGTTAAAACAAGGCGTTACGGACGGCATACTTATATCCACTTCATTTTGCTTTATATCGTCTTTTTCGACTACTCTATTCACCGAACCGCCCTTTTTAACATCAAGCAAATTTTCGGCTTGCTCAAACACTGCATTTTCGTCCAAATCACCCACGGCAACAAGAACCATATTTTCAGCCGTGTAAAAGCTGTTATAAGCCTTTTCAAGTGTACTTACGCTTATATCCTCAATGCTGTCCTCCGTACCCGCAATTTCATTTCCTATGGCATTTTTACCGTACATAGCCTTCAAAAGTGAAAAATAGCACTTCCATCCTGCATCATCACCGTACATATTTATCTCACTGCCAATTATTTTTTTCTCGTTTTCAACACTCTCTTTGCTCACACAAAGGCTGTTCACCATATTGCAGAGCAATTCCAGATTTTCTTCAAAATTATCCACGCAGGTGAAGTGATAAGCCGTTGTGTCGGCATTTGTGAAAGCATTTGCCTCGGCGTGATTTTTTGTAAACTCAGCCATGGCATCACCGTTTTCACATTCAAACATTTTATGCTCCAGAAAATGAGCTATTCCACTCATTTGACTTATTCTCTCTCCGTCCACTTCAAAATCCGTATCGGCTGAACCATATCTCACCGCAAGCATAGCATTTTTTTGCTTATACCCTTTTTTTGTAATAACAACACAGTGCACACCGTTTGAAAGAATTTTCTTGCTTACTCTTGTGTTTTCGGTCAAATATCCGCTTTTAACATTGCTATCATCCATTATTAACCCTCCAAAACATATACGGTATCTATAAAAGCAGATTTTAAAAATTCATTCGATTTTGTCACCGCCGCCGTTTTCTTGCTTACATCTTCAATACTCAAAGGCTTTTCTCCCGATATAGTTTGTCCCAAATAAAAATCCATAATTCCGGAGGCACTGTCCGCCGTCATCAATATCCTGTTTGCGACAGCCTTTGCCGCCTCAACCGTATCATAATATTCAAAACCTTTTTTAGCCTCGGAAAAAGCCTTTTTTATCATATCCGTCACAGCTTCACCGCTTTCTGATTTTATACCCGCCTGCACAACCATAAGTGATTTATATTTATAAAGTGTACTACTTATATAATAGCAAAGTCCCTCTTTTTCTCTCACTCGTGAAAAAAGCAACGAATTGGAGCCGCCGCCGAAAAGCTCATTTGCAACCATGGCATTGTACCACCCATCACCCAAAGGAGATATATTTGTTCTTATGCCCACACAAAGCCTTGTTTGTGCCACATCACAAGCTTCTCTTTCCTCTCTCACAGCCTTTTTGCCGCACTGCCACTTTGCAAGCGGCATATCAACATATCTGCCCTTAAGCGGCAAATATTTAACAACTGCCCTGCATATATCATATTCGCTGTCCGTACCGACGTAAAATATCTCCACCGCAGCCGTATTCACCATATTTTTGAATCTGTTTTTAACATCCTCGGTTGTTATATAATCTACATCTTCCTCATAGCCGTCACCACAGAATGAAAAAGGTTCGCCCTCACACATAAGCTCTATACACCTTTCTTTGGCATATACTTTCTTATCGTCTATTCTTGAATGTATTGTCTTTTTCAAGGCTTCCTTTTTGCGTTCCACAACATCATCTGTTATAAAAGGTTGATTTATTATATCCGCTATAAGCTCAAATACCGATTTCCTATCGGACGGCATAAATTCAAAATAAAGTTCAATTATCTGCTCCTCGCCCTTTTTCACAATATCCGCAAAATACTCAATATTGTTTTCTTCCAAAAAAGCTCTGAAATTTTTTCTGCTGCCGTATTTCATTGTGCCGCAATCCAGCACTGATGCAAGCAAAGCATTTATTGTTACCTCATTTCTTTTCAATTCATTTCTGAAGAGTACACAAAGCGAATTAACGCCGAATTTCTCCGTTTCAAATGTTCTCAAATTTATACCGTCCCATACCTGCACAGTATTCACCTCACATATATCTTTTCATATTTTTAAGTGCATTCTTTTCAAGTCTACTCACCTGTGCCTGACTTATGCCGACCTCGGATGCAACCTCCATCTGCGTTCTTCCCTTGAAAAACCTCATATTTATGATATATCTTTCACGTTCGCTAAGATGAGTTAAAGCATCTCTCAATGTTATGCTTTCAAGCCACATATCATCGGTATTATCCTTGTCGCTGACTTGATCCATTATAAACAGTGCATCCGTGCCATCGTGATACACAGGCTCAAAAAGCGAAACCGGGTCTTGTATGGCATCCATGGCGGTTATAATATCCTTTTCATCCATATCAAGCTCCTTGGCAATTTCCTTTATCGTAGGCTCTCTGTTTTTCTCGTGTGTAAGTCTTTCCCTTGTCTGCATAGCCTTGTAAGCCGTATCTCTTAGTGAACGGCTTACTCTTATTGGGTTATAATCCCTCAAATGCCTGCGTATTTCACCAATAATCATCGGCATGATGTAAAGCAGTCGAAAAATTATTTATGCACCCTTCTTGTGGCAACAGCCGTCATAACAGCACCCACCGTTGCACCTGCGGTGTCAATCAAAACATCCGTGAACCTGCTGCCACGCCCGTCCGAAAAAAGCTGATGTATCTCATCCGTACAGCCGTACAAAAAGCATATAACCACGACCAAAATTATTTTATTTCTTACGCTCATATTGCTGTAGCTTAAATATCCGCAAAGCATAATGCCCATCACAAAATACAACACAACGTGTGCCCATTTTCTGCTATGGCTTATAAACACCTTTTTGAATAAATCCAAAGTTGTTTCTTCTTTTATAACAACCTCCGCACTGCTCTCAATCTTGTTTGTGACCTTACTGCTCACAGAACCGCTTTTTGCTATATTCTGTGCAGAAAAGAAAAATATTGTAAGGCAAATCATGACCGTACCGAATAAAAATATATATCTTGTCAATTTTTCCATATAACTACCCCATATATCTGTATTTTGCAATCAAGGCAACAACACAAACCCAGATTGCAATTATAATTATGCTCTTGTAACGATTGTAAAATACCGAAAACTTTAAGCTGTTCACATTTTTATATCCGTTATTCTTGCATTTTTCAATAACAACTCTCATTCTTCCGTTGTAGGCAACACCGAAAATTTCATCCATGCAACAACCTAAATGATATATGCCGTTATCACAACTCTCGGCATTTTTATCAACCGTTGCTTTCCCGTTTTCAATAATAACATTATCAGGTGTTATAACCCTGTTTTCTTTTTTGATTATATCACAAAGCTGTAAAAAAATATCAATCATTTTTTCTTCATCAACCTTGTTTTTTCCGACAAATTCTCGCAATGTTATATTATCCAATTAAATTTCCCCTTTTCAACTCATCCTTTTTATGTTATCATCAATATAAGAAAAATGCAAGTCAATCGGAGGTGAAAAATATTAAATGATTATTACAATTACAATGAACCCTGCCATAGACAAAACAATAAGCATAAAAAAGCTTGTGCCCTGCAGTTTGAACCGTGTGAGCACTTCTCGCCAAGATGCAGGCGGTAAAGGCATAAATGTGTCCATGATGATTCGTGAACTGGGCGGAAAAAGCACAGCCACAGGTTTTATCGGCAACGATAAATTCATAGAAAACACATTGACAAAAAAAGGCATTGAATGTGACTTTGTGCACATAAATGCAGGTAGCCGCACAAACATCAAAATTGCAGAGGAGGACGGCACCGTTACCGAAATCAATGAAAGCGGTTTCACCGTTTCCTCCCAGAATATTGAAATGCTTTTAAACAAGCTTGAAGGCTATGCCTGTGCCGAAAACATTTTTGTGCTTTCGGGCAGTATTCCAAAGGGTGTTGACAATGATATATACCATAAAATAACAAAGCTTGCACACAGCAAGGGTGCAAAAGTTATTGCCGATGCCGACGGTGAGCTTTTCAAATCTGTGCTTACCGCAAAACCCGATTACATAAAGCCCAACAATGAGGAGCTTTCAAGATTTGCCGATATCAAAATCTCAACCGACAAAAGCGAATTGCTTACGGCAGCAAAAAGCATTGCAAAAAACGGCATATCCAACATAGTAGTATCTATGGGTGCAAACGGTGCTTTATTTATACTCGGCGATTATGCCGTAAGTTGCCCGCCGCTTAACGTTAAGCCGAAATCCACCGTAGGTGCAGGCGATTCAATGGTTGCCGCCCTCGCCCTTGCATACGATAAAAATATGTCAAAAGAGGACACCGTAAGACTTTGTATGGCGGCATCTGCCGCAGCTGTGACAACCCAAGGCACAACACCGCCAAGCAAAGAACTTGTGCAAAGCCTTTTTAAAGACGTAATTATTTCACCATTATAAAAAATTTTACTTATATAAAAAACAACCGAAAACAAGCAACAGGGCAAGAAGTGCAAAATTTATAACCAGAAATTGAAGCATATACTTGCCCTTGTTTTGGTTTTCACTTTGTGCATACAAACGATAGCTTATAAGACTTGCAAGTGAAGCAATAGGTGTACCCAAGCCACCTATATCCACGCCGACCATAAGCGCAGTGCCCCTATCCGTAAACGAACTCAACATAACGGATGCAGGCACATTGCTTATAAACTGGCTTGCAACCGCACCCACTATAACCTCTCTTCCGCTTGTAAGTCCTCCCAAAAATTCTTTTATAAAATCAATCCTTGCCGCATTACCCACAAATATAAAAAACATAACAAAGGTGAGCAACAAAAACCAATCCACTTTTTTAAGAACTTCCCTGTCAAATATCAAAACAAGCAAAAATGTGACAAGAGTCAATACTATGTACAGCCACTTTGTCACATTGAAAACGGACATAAGTGCAAGCACCAAAAGAAGAATATACATAGCCGTCAATGGCTTATTTATATTATATTTTTCGGCTTTTTCAAGCACTATCTTTTCTCTTTTAACAGGCAAGAGCATAATCAAAATCAATATGCCGCTCAAAATGCAAACGGGAACTGTTGCCCCGAAAAACTCATTTACGGACATTGAATAAAAATCCGAAAGATACAAATTTTGAGGATTTCCCATAGGTGTGAGCATACTGCCCATATTGGCGGCTACCGTCTGCAATATAACCGTATATATTATATGCTTCTCACCGCCCGATATTTTAAGCACACCTATTGCAAGCGGAACAAAAGTTAAAAGCGCAACGTCGTTTGTTATAACCATTGAAGAGAAAAAGCAGAGCATAACAAGCACCGTAATTAATGCACGCAAATCCGAACAGCGGCTTGCCGTAAACCTTGCAATGCCGTCAAGCACATTCAAACCACGAAAACCGCCCACAATAGCCATAAGCGAAAAAAGCAAAGCCAAAACTCTGAAATTTATATATCCCGTATATGCACTGTCGGGCGGCACAAAAAACACGGATATGACTGCAAGCAATGCGGCAATGCAAAACACAGCTTCTTTTTTTACAAAACTTTTCATACTACCCCTCCGAATCATGTATAACATAATTATCCTACAAATGAAATTAAAAGTCAATATTGCGTTTTTATGCAATGTATAATTTACAAAAATTTATGCACACTAAATTAAACATTACTCATTGAAAGGAAGAAAATCTATGACGGATATTTCAAATGAAAATGCAATAATTAACAGTGTCGAATCACTTCTTGCAAAAATAGAGGAAATGAAAAAAGCACAAAGCATATTTTCTGCCTACACACAGGAACAGGTGGATAAAATATTTTACGAAGCGGCTAAGGCGGCAAACAAAATGAGAATACCCCTTGCCAAAATGGCTGTTGATGAAACGGGCATGGGAGTTGCGGAAGATAAAGTAATCAAAAATCACTACGCATCGGAGTACATCTACAATGCCTACAAAAACACAAAAACCTGCGGTATCATAGATGAGGACAAGGCGTACGGCATAAAGAAAATAGCCGAACCCATAGGTCTTATTGCCGCCGTTATCCCCACCACAAACCCCACATCAACGGCAATATTCAAAACTCTTATTGCCCTTAAAACAAGAAATGCAATTATAATAAGTCCTCACCCGAGGGCAAAAAAATGCACGGTAGCGGCGGCTAAGATAGTGCTTGAAGCGGCTGTGGAGGCAGGTGCACCCGAAAATATAATAGGCTGGATTGATGAGCCGTCACTGGAGCTTTCAAACGAGGTTATGAAAAATGCCGACACAATACTTGCCACAGGCGGTCCTGCCATGGTCAAGGCGGCTTACTCCTCCGGCAAGCCCGCCATAGGTGTTGGTGCAGGCAACACACCCGTCATAATTGACGAAAGTGCCGATATTCGCCTTGCGGTAAATTCAATTATACATTCAAAAACATTCGATAACGGTATGATTTGCGCATCGGAACAATCCGTTACTGTTGTAGGCGATATATATGCCGAAGTAAAAAAGGAATTTGCGGCAAGAGGTTGCCACTTCCTTAATCCCGATGAAACCGATAAATTACGAAAAACCATGATT
>CAZUXS010000092.1:0-8323 GCA_964624605.1 uncultured Lachnospiraceae bacterium
GACGGAATTCTGCTGCTGTCATTTCGCACATAGGAATTCTCTTGATGATACCTGCGTTGTTTACGAGGATGTCGATCTCGCCGACTTCCTTAGAAATCTTTGCAACCATCTCATTTACCTGCTCTTCGTTTGTAACGTCACAAACATAACCGTGAGCTGCGATACCTGCTTCCTTGTAAGCTGCAAGACCCTTATCAACAAGTTCCTGCTTGATATCGTTGAAAACGATAGTAGCGCCTGCTGCTGCCATACCTGATGCAATAGCGAAGCCGATGCCGTATGAAGCACCTGTTACGAGGGCAATCTTACCCTTTAATGAAAAATTAACACTCATTATAAATATCCTCCGTTCGTTATTTTTTTACCGTCGGAGCAAAGTGTTGTACTCCGTCGGTATCTAATAGTAATTATAATATAAAATGTGTGTTTTGTCAAAGATTAATTACAAATAAATGGACGTTACCTTATAGAATTGTGCAACAAAACTGTAACAAACCGCATATTCAGCATTTTAACAAAAAAATATTTAATATATTACTTGATTTTTATGATAGAATGTAGTATAATAACAAAGAATATAACCGATGATGGTATGAAAAGTATCTCATACGGGTGTATTTAATGTACAAAGGGAGTTGTAAAATGTTGAATACGGACAGATTAAACAGTACCGGTGTGGCGGTTCAGGATGACGATTCGGTGGTAAGCATAGACCTTATGAGTCTTTTGGAAGTTCTCATATCGAAAATAAAAATGATTATTTTTATGGTCGCTGTTTTTGCCGTTGTAGGTGCTCTTATGAGCAAGTTTGTTATAGTGCCGAAATATACGGCAACGGTTACATTTTATGTAAATAACAACAAAAACTCGGTTTCGCAGAATCTTTCATACAGCGATTTGAGTGCCGCATCAATGCTTGTGCCGACGTACATAGAGCTTATAAAGAGTAAGTCTGTGCTTAAGACGGTTGAAGAAAAGATAAACACCGGTTACACAAGTGATCAGCTTGCATCCATGATAAGTGCAAGTGAACAGGGAGACGATACTCAGCTTATGGTGCTTCAGGTTACAAACAACAATCCGGAAAATGCATATCTCATAGCAAATGCAATTGCTGATATTGCACCTACCAAGATTGTTGAATTGATGGACGGTAGTAGCGTTAAGGTTGTTGACTATGCCGAAATGCCTACTGAACCTACATCTCCAAATGTGTTGAAAAATACGATGATTGCGGCAGTTTTGGGTTTAGTGCTCAGCATCGGTATCGTATTTTTGAGATATATTTTGGAAACAAGCATCAAAAGTGAGGATGACATCAAGAGGATGTTCCCAGATATTCCGGTTATTGGTGTTGTGCCTGAAATTCAAGCTGATTAAGGCTATGTGATATATGCCGGAAAATGAAGAAGATAAGGGTAAAGTCAAAATGGGATTGTTTAACAAAAAAGAAGTAGTAGATGAAGAACAGCAGAAAAAAATACTGATTGAGAACAACAGGAAAAGACTTGTTAATTCCGAAACGAGTTTTGATGTGAAGGAGTCCTATAAGGAACTCAGAACAAATATTACGTTCTCTCTTTCAAAAAAAGGTTGCAAGAGAATACTGGTGACAGGTTCTGTTGCCTCCGAGGGCAAAAGCACCACTTGTTCAAACATTGCTATCACCTTTGCGGAGGTTGGTTCAAGAATTTTGCTTGTGGATTGCGATTTGAGAAAGCCTAATTTGGGAAATCTTTTCAATAAGAAGAGGGAAAGAGGACTTTCAAATGTGCTTGTAAATGAAGCGGAACTTGACGATGTGATTTTCCACAGTGATTATACGAATTTGGATGTCATATTTGCCGGCAATATACCGCCGAACCCGACGGAGTTGCTTTCATCAGACACAATGGGTTATGTTGTGGATGAGTTAAGCAAGCGATATGATTATATATTTTTTGATACACCTCCTGTGAGCATAGTGACAGATGCAGTGCTCATTTCCAAGTTGATGGATGGAGTTGTTATGGTTTCAAGGCAAAATTACACCGAGAGAAAGGTACTCAGCCAATCAATAGGAAAGCTCAGCTTTGTTGGTGCAAAAATCATAGGTATAGTGCTTAATGATGTGGATTCATCAAAGGTAGGTTACGGCAAGTATGGTGGAAAATACAGTTCCTACGGTGGTTATGACAATAAATAATTTGTTAATTTTGAGCTTGAGTGGGTGATTTGGTATGATAGATTTTCATTCGCATGTTCTTCCCGGAATAGACGACGGGAGTAAAAATACGGAAATGTCCATACAAATGATGGAAAAGAGTGCTTCCTACGGTATTGATACCATGGTGGCAACACCACATTTTTATATAAGACATACCGTACCCGATAAGTTTTTGAAAAACAGAGGAGCTTCATACGAAAGATTGATGCAGGCACTTGAAAAATACGGCGAAACAAATAAGGATATTGTTCTGCCGAAACTGAGGCTTGGCGCTGAGGTTTATTTTTTTCAAGGAATAGGAAGGTATGATGAGCTTAAAAGGCTCACAATCAACAATACCGATTATATATTGCTTGAAATGCCGTTCACAAAGTGGAACAGCAAGATTTTGAGTGAGGTTGAGGCGATAATCGACGATTTGGAGTTAAAGCCGATTATTGCACACATTGAAAGATATGTCGATGCCAACAAAGGCACTACATATATAAAAGATTTGCTTTCACTGGACGTTATAATCCAGTCAAACGGTGAATTTTTCAACGGTCTTTTTTCAAGAAGAAAAGCTCTTGAATATCTTAGAAGAGGTATAATACAACTTCTTGGCTCGGATTGTCACAATATGGACAAGCGAGCGCCGGACCTTGGTAAGACATTTGAAATTATCAGGAAAAAATGCCCAGAGGAGACATTGGCTGAGATTGACGAGCTTGGTCGCAGTATACTGGGCTGAGTGTGCGGCACGGTTGTGCCCTGTGAGAGTTTTGAAAGGAGAGAAGAGAATAGGTTTTGGATGAGGAGAAAGTTTCAAACGGTGAATCGGAGCATAACAAAAAAGGCAGTAAGGTGTCGGGGATTTTGCTCAGGGTTTTTGCCGTTTTGGTAATTATCGCAGGTGTATCTGGGATTGCACTTTACCTTTGGCAAAAAGATAATATAGATGCCGTGGTTGATGCAAACAAGTATTCAACCGAGGAGATTAAAAACCGCATTGAGGATTCAAGAGAAGATACGAAGCAGGTATTGGAGGAGTACGATGTTACAAATATCAGAGACTTGACTCCAGAAGAGGAAATGGAGCTTTGTAAGGGCAACATGACGCCCGAGGAAGCTGTGGCGATAATCACGGGTGCAAATGAACAGACATCGGATAATACCGATTCGGATGATGGCAGTGTGGATGCTGTCACAAAAAATGAGGCAAACACCGGGAATAACTCGGTTGATACACAAGCCGCAGGCAAAGGCACAACCTCAAAGGCTGAAAGCAAGCCGGATAAAAAAACGGAGATAGTGCAGAAGTATGTGGCGGATATGTATACGCTCAAGGCGAAGTATATGGGTCAGCTTGGTTCACTTGCAAAGGCTGCAAAGGCTAAGTATGATTCGGATAAGCGGGAATATGGCAAGGCAAAAGCTGTGGAAAATGCCATTTCCGAAAATCTTTCAAAAGCGACATCACTTGAATCTCGATGTGACAGTGAGGTTAATGATTTGCTTTCCTCTTTTGAGAGTGAACTTAGTTCGATTGGTGAGGATACCTCTATAGTAAATACTATGAGGACTCAGTATCAGAACGAGAAGTCATTGAAGAAGTCATATTATTTAAGTTTAAAAAACTAATAATATAATAAATTAAAATGGGAGGATTTATTATGAAAAAGAAAATTTTATGTTTGACTGCTGCAATTGTAATGGCAATGTCAACTACAGCTTTTGCTGCAGATACAGATGCAGCAAAAGGTAAAAGCTTGACTTTACCTGCAAGAGATAGCGGTAACGTAACAGATGTTGATACCAAAGATGCCGGTGAAGCAGCTGCAGGTGATTATTACGGTCTTACAGCTTACGATGCTGCCGTTATCTATGAGTATTCACAGACAGGTAAAGATGAAACCGGTGAAATAGCTGCCAATGGTAACTATGATGGTGACATGATATTCGGTAAGACAGAGGATAAGTATGTTACGGCATCAGATGCTTTGACAGTACTTAAGACTGTTAAGAACCCTAATCTTAAAATTGATAAGGTTTTAAAGGTTTACACAAGCTCATCTAAGTTCCCCGGCGACACATACGTCATCAATGAGAACGATTACAATGATGATACAACACTTCCAGAGGCTCTTAACACTTTATTAACCACGACAATACCTGAAAAGGGAAAAGATAAGGTTGAATCAGGTGTAAACAAGGTTATAAACACTATGACTTTCTACAGTGAAGATCTTGACAGAAATGTTAAGCTTACAGAAGAGGGTGGCTGGCAGATATTTGTACAGGCTATCGAACCATTACTTGCTCTCAACGGTAGAACTGAGTGGAGCACTGAGCATACAGGTTGGATTGACCTTGAAAAGTCAGAGGGCGAAAGCTATGAAAACCTTAAGAAGATTCAGGATATAATTGTTAAGGATAAGTCTGCAGAACTCACACTTGATCAGATTAAGGAAATTTCAGAGCTTGCACAGAAGGCAGTACCCGGTGACAAGGTGACAGCGGAGGCTGCTAAGTCTTCTTATGCAAATGTAAAGAAGATGGTTGCTCAGAAGTATAATGTAGACGGTGTTAAGATTAAACTTAATGATAAGAATGCAACATACACCGTAGATGAGTTGGTTAATTATGTTTGTGATGAGAATAATAACCTTTTGAACTACAGCAACGTAACACTTGCAAATGTTATCGACAACTTCGGTACAAGTGCAACAGCTACGGCTAAGGATGGCAAAATAGTTGCTAAGGCTGCTGTTTATGAGCGTGCTATGAGTAAAGATGTCGATCGTAAATAATAAGCTTTAATAAGTGATGAAAATGGTTTCTTGAACCCTTTTTTCTATCGTAAAAAAAGGGTTCAAGTTTCTAAAAAAATACACTTGGGTGCAATGTGGGGATTTTGTCCGTTTGCATTGAAAACAAAGACTCTGTTGTCTTGGAATTGCCTGTGATACGGGCAATTTTTTGGTTGCGGAGAAATTATTAAGAAAAACAAAACAATGAAATGGGAGATGAGTACATGAAAAATAGGATAACTGCATTTGTTGTGGCTTTTGCAATGCTGATGTCAGAGGCTACTTTTGCAAGAGGCGGTGGCTTAACGGCACAGCAGCAGGCACAAAAGAGTGCGGCAGAAACAACAACACAGGCAACGACCGAAGCAACAACACAGGCAACAACCGAGGCTGTAACAGAGACAACAACACAGGTTGTGTTCAGCGATGTTGACCCGAAATCAGAGGTTGGTGCGGCTGTGGATAAGATGTATGCACTTGGATATTTAAAAGGATATGAGGACGGTACTTTCAGACCGAACGGCAGCATAACAAGAGCAGAGCTTACAAGAATATTCAATCAGGTATTTGAGTATAGTGCACCTGCCGATAGCAATAAGGCGGATTTTAAGGATAATGAAGATAAGGAAGCTTGGTATTATAACGATGTGCGTATAGCACAGACAAACGGATATATAGCAGGCTTTGAGGATGATACATTCAGACCTAAGGATAACTTTACGAGAGAGCAGACCTGTGTTGTTTTGGCACAGATTGCAGGTCTTAAGTCACCGGATGAACCGGATTTCACAATTGAGGATGAGGTTTCCGAGTGGGCACTTGATTATGTTGCAGCTGTTATAGCAAAAGGTGATATGACGCTTGAAGCAGGCAACACATTCAGAGCTAAGGAGAATATAACAAGGGGCGAGGTATGCCTTGCACTTGCAAAATATGTTAAATATGTCAAGGTGTCTAAGCCTGTTGTGAATGAAAACGGTGAAGCGGTTACAAATGAACAGGGCGAGACAGTGACGGAATACGTAACGGAAACAACAACACAGAGTGATGACGATGACGACAGCAGCAGCGGTTCATCAGGCGGAAGAACAAGCGGTGGCGGAAGCTCATCAAGCGGCGGTTCATCAGGCGGCGGTTCATCAAGCAGTGGTTCATCAAGCAGCAATACTACAACCGTAGCCACAACAGAGACAACAACGGAAACAACAACAGAGACAACAACGGAGACAACAACAGAATATATCGAGGAAGAAACAGAAACAACAACAGAGGCTACATTTGGTGACGGTGAGGAGTCTGCACTCGAGAATATAATTCTTCAGCTTACAAACTTAGCTATACCGAATGCAAATTCACCGGCGGTATCCGATATATTATCTTCTATAGTTGACACAATGACGGAGTTTTATTATGACCACAATTATGATGTGGAATCAGATATGTACGATGTAGCCGATAAGGTGGATAATCTCGAGGCAGAGGATAGATCAGAGCTTATCTCACTTGTGCTTTCAAGCTGTTCAATAAACGACCTCACACAGGTTGGTACGTTCTTTAAGCCTATACTCAAAAATTTCAGCGGATATTTGGATGAATTGGGTATTTCTTAATTATGAGTTTAAATAAAAAATTGAAGTTTATATTTCCCGTACTCACCGTTGCGTGTGTTGCATTTATATGGTTACATTCAACAATGGATGGTGTATTGTCTGCCGATGAAAGCGGAGGCTTGCTTGAAGTCATAAAAGCTGTGCTTGAGTTCCTGCCGTTTGTGGGTGGATTAACGGAACATATATTGCGCAAATTGGCACATTTCACGGAGTTTACAACACTGGGTTTATTGCTGGCAACAGATACTCTTCTGTTTTTAAGCAATCCTACCAAGAAAATGAATATCCCCGCTTTTGCGGGCTTGCTTGTGGCACTGACGGATGAAACAATACAGTTTTTCATACCGGGAAGAAGCTCACAGGTGACGGATGTGTGGATTGACTTTTTCGGTGTGTGCTTCGGTATAGTTTTACTAATGATAGTGAATAAATATATAACGGAAAAAAGGAAAGCGTAAACAAAAACTGCCCCCGACGGATTATATTCAATCCGTCGGGGGATTTTTTCATCATAGGTAGTTATATTTATGAAATGATTTGTAAATTATAAAAGTTACTCTTCCTCGTTTAGGAGTGTTTTGGGGTCAACAGTTTCCCCCTCTTCGCACACCGTGAATCTCAAATGAGGCCCCAATTCCGAAGAAAATTCGGTGGGTTCCGCCACCAATCCTATTGTGTCACCGGCATATACAACCTGTCCCTCCGAAAGCGGAATATCGTTGCGGAGCTGGCTGTATGTAGTTGACCAACCGTTGCCGTCATCTACACATACCGTAACGCCGTTTGTTTCGTCCACACTTATACTTTTCACAACTCCATCGGCAGCTGCAACCACTTCTGTGCCAACCGGTGCGGATATACATATACTGTCATTTGTGCGGTACATATCAAGTGTTTTGTCAAAAACACCGGTTTCCACACTGTAATCCATCACAATTTTGCCGTTCACCGGCCAAATCATTTCTTTTTCGGCTGTAAACACCGAATAGCTTGGGTTTGCATCGGCAGTTTCATTTTTGTTTTCGGTTGCTTGCGTGGGGGATTCCGCTTTTTGCACAGATGTTGTTATCTGCGTTGTGTTTTCGGTGTAACTTTTCACATCGGATTTACCTACGGCAGCATAGTCCTCATAGTCCGTGTGAGCACTCTGTGCCGCTGTTGTGCTTTCAATTTTTGCCTTTTGTTTGTTTTTCTCGGCTATTGATTTGGTATTAGACATCGTTACGCCGAAAGCAATCACCAAAAATGCGGCTGCCGTTACGTAAAGGGCGGCGTAAAAGCCCTTGTTGCTGTCATTTTTCACATTAACACCTCCGATACTTAGTATTGACCCTGTTGTGTTTTTTATACAAAATTATGCTTATTATGTTGAAAAAATTTTAATTTGTGTTATAATTAAGTTGGTTACGTATTTCGACTCGTAACCGTATATTCAGATTTTAACCGAAAGGATAATGTATTATGAGAGATATAAATGTTTCCGAAATCACAAAGTGTATAAAGGAGCTTTGTATAAGCGCAAATTGCGAGCTTAATGACGATATATATAACAGCCTTTGCAGTTCAAAGCAAAACGAAAGTTCCGAAATAGGCAAGGATATATTGGGTCAGCTTATTAAAAATGCAGACCTTGCAGCCGAAAAAATGAAGCCTATATGTCAGGATACGGGTATGGCTGTTATCTTCCTTGAAATCGGACAGGAGGTTCACTTTGTGGG
>CAZUXS010000093.1:0-8278 GCA_964624605.1 uncultured Lachnospiraceae bacterium
CTTGCGACCTCTTGAACCCCATTCAAGCGCGCTACCAAGCTACGCTACACCCCGAGATGTTGTTTACATTTACTCACAACAAAAGTATTATACCACAGCTTTCACTCTCCGTCAAGTATTTTATTTTTTATTTTTAACCCTTTGTAAAAAAATGCAACCGTTTGAGTTTTACCCATTCGGTTGCATTTAATATTTTTATATCTTAGCCGTCATATTCAACCAAAAGTTCATCAAGCTGAGCTGAAATAGCTTCCTTATCAAGCTTCTGACCTATGAATACAAGCTTAATCATTCTGTCGCCGACCTTTTCATCCCAATCCTTTGCAACTTCCGGATTTTTGAGGAATTCTTTCTGCTGACGGAGAGGTGCTGATGCATACCATCTGCCGCACTCGTAAACCTGAACCTGTCTGCCTGCCTGCTCCATAATATAGCTCATTCTGCTGTCATCTGCAAGCCAAACGATACCCTTTGCTCTTATTACGTTTCTTGGGAAAGTCTTTATCCAAGCTTCAAGCTTCTTTGTGTCGAAAGGCTTTCTTCTGTAGTAAACAAAAGTACCGATACCGTATTCCTCTGCTTCACCCTCTTCATGATTGTGATGGTGGTGGCAGTGATGATGTCCGTGGTGGTGTTCGTGCTCGTCCTCATCGTGGTCATGATGGTGATGCTCGTGCTCGTCCTCATCGTGGTCATGATGGTGATGTTCGTGCTCATCCTCATCATGGTCATGATGGTGATGCTCATGCTCATCCTCTTCAACCTCGGCTTCAAGGAGCTGCATCCAACCTGAAGATGCGCAAGCCTTTTCAAAATCAAAGTTATGTGTATCTATGATATCTGCTACATCAACCTTTGCATAGTTTGTTTCGATTATCTTTGCTGTAGGCTGGAGTGCTCTCACAACCTCTTTCACCTGCTTAAGCTCTGTTGGTGTAACCTCGTCAACCTTATTAAGGATGATTGTGTTACAGAACTCTATCTGCTGAATAACGAGGTTTTCGATATCCTCTTCGCCTATCTCCTCTGAGTGCATAAGCTTATCGCCGCAGCCGAACTCATTTACAAGGCGGAGTGCGTCAACAACCGCAACTACGTTATCCAAACGGCTTATTTCGGGGAGGTTCATATCTTCTCCGGAGCCGTCGAGAAGTGTAAGACTC
Organism: uncultured Lachnospiraceae bacterium; assembly: GCA_964624605.1. Taxonomy (GTDB): domain Bacteria; phylum Bacillota; class Clostridia; order Lachnospirales; family CAG-274; genus CAZUXS01. Next base: position 1,164 of record CAZUXS010000093.1, read on the forward strand.
TGTGCAATAGGTATAGGCTCGCAGATACCGCTTGCCTCGATTAATATATAATCGAACTTACCGCTGTTTGCAAGCTCGGACACCTGATTGATGAGGTCTACCTTAAGTGTACAGCAGATACAGCCGTTTGAAAGAGGAACAAGGTTATCGTCCTCCAAAGTCACGTTACCGCCCTTTGCTATAAGCTCGGCATCGATATTGACTTCGCCTATGTCGTTTACGATAACCGCTACTTTATAACCCTCTTGGTTATTGAGTACGTGGTTGATAAGTGTTGTTTTACCTGCTCCCAAGTAACCTGTGAGCAATGTGATAGGTATAAGTTTTTTACTCATGATATACTACTTCCTTTCATAACTTGGGAACTTTTTTCTATCGTAAAAAAGTTTCCAAACCTTCAAAAAATACTCTTTGCGAAAGCATGGGGCGTTGCCCCATACCCTAACCGCTTTTTGAAAAAAGCGGTGCAAAAACTTTTCTATCGGCTTCGCCGCATGGAAATCGCTTTTGCTTTTGCTTTTACTTTTACTTTTATTTTATTGATTTTGATATATTCATCAGTATTCCCGCACTTGCCATCATGAATATAAGTGATGTACCGCCATAGCTTATGAACGGCATGGGAATACCGGTATTTGGCATAGTGTTTGTAACAACCGCCACATTTATTATAACCTGAACGGCGAACATTATTGTTATGCCTGATGCAACAAGCATACCGAATCTATCTCTTGCTTTCATGGCTGTTCTTACGCCACGCCAAATAAGGAGCATAAAGATGATGAGCAATATTGTTGCGCCGAAGAAGCCGAGTTCTTCGCATACAATAGCGAATATGATATCGTTCTGTGCTTCGGGCATATAACCGAGTTTCTGTCTGGAGCAGCCCAAGCCCAAGCCGAACATACCGCCACTTGCCACGGAATACAGGGATTGCACAACCTGATAACCCGTATCTTTCATATCTGAGAACGGGTCACGCCATACGGCAACACGCTTACTTCTGAAACCGTCGGCTATGAACAGTGCGTAATATATGCCTGCAAGGCCGCAACCTGCTATTGTGTACAGATATCTGTATACCTTTGATGCGATATATACCATACCGCCCCAAATAACGGCAAGAATGATTGTTGTACTGAGGTTAGGCTCTAAAACAACCAACGCCATGAACGGCACTGCAACCAAGAGCATAAGCACAAAGCCTTTTAATGTGTTTACGTTGAACTTACCTTTATCAAGGAAGATGGCAAGCACCAATATAAGAATGGGTTTTGCCATTTCGGATGGCTGGAAACCCCAAATCCATCTTTTGGCACCGTTTACGGTTTCACCTCTGAGCAATACCATAACCAAGAGGAAAACAACAATCCAATATGCCGCATACACGAGCAAGTTTGTTATTTTTTGGTCACGATAATTGTGGTAATCGTAGTGCATTGTTATAAACATAGCGGCAAAACCGAGTATTGCGTATTTTATTTCCTTTTTAAGGAAATAAAACATATCGTTCTGCATTTTATCGTTTATGGATGCGTTGTAGTAACTGGAACTGAACACCATTACCACGCCAAAGGCAACCAACAGTATAACGGTCAACAATATGATATAATCAACTCTGTAGCCACCCGCAATATCGGCGGTGACTGTGCTTTTCTTTGGTGTCTTGCGTTTTTTAGGTGCAGAGGACTTACTCTTTGCCGTAGTTTCACTGCGGCTGTTATTCATTGTGGACGATGCCGTGCTTGTTGTGCGCCTGTTGCCGCCAAGCGGTGGCAGAGGTTCACGCAAGCGGGAATCGTTTGGTCTGAATTCCATTAATCTACCTCCCAAATATTATGTCTTATCATCACTTCATATTTCTTACAATGTCCTTGAATATCTCGCCACGCTGTTCATAGCTTTTGAACATATCCCAGCTTGCACAAGCAGGTGAAAGAAGAACGCAATCACCGCTTTGTGCGTTTTGGCGGCAAAGCTCAACAGCCTGTTCAAAGCTATCCGCTACGGTGTAATTTTCAAAACCAACCTTATCAAGTGATGACTTTATCTTATCCTTTACGGCACCTATAACGGCAACAAACTTAACTCTGTCGGGGAAGAGTTCCACCCATTCGTCAAAGTCCGAACCCTTGTCATAGCCGCCTGCTATAAGGCAAATAGGCTTACGCATGGCAAGCACAGCCTTTATTGAAGCATCGGGGTTTGTGCCCTTTGAATCGTTGTAGTAGTCCACGCCGTCAACGGTTTCAACAAACTCAATTCTATGCTCAACTGCGGTAAACTTACCGAGTACATCCACAACGGTTTCCATAGGCACACCTGCCGCCAATGTGCAACCGACAGCCGCCATTGCGTTTTCAACGTTATGTCCGCCGAGTATGTGAAGCTTATCGATATCAATTACCTTCTGGTCATAGCCGAGTGCACGTATATAAATACTCTTTTCGTCGGAATATATATATTCGCCCTCCGCCTCTTTATCAAGGCTGAAATATATCACCTTAGCCGCTGTGCGCTGTGACATTGACTTTGTAGCCTCATCGTTATAATTGAGTATACAATAATCATCGGCTGTCTGATTTTCAAACACACGCTCCTTAGCAGCAATATAGTTTTCCATTGTGTGATGTCTGTTCAAATGGTCGGGTGTGATATTGAGCACGGCACTCACGCTTGGGTGGAACTTATCTATTGTTTCAAGCTGAAAACTTGAAAGCTCCGCAACTGCCCAGCCGTCCTCGGTGAGTCTTTTCACCTCGTCCGCAAATGGGTTGCCTATGTTACCGACAACAGCCACATTTGCATAATGAGCCTTCATTATCTCGCCTACCAATGTTGTGGTGGTAGTCTTGCCGTTTGTACCCGTGATACCTATAACCTGTGCCTTGCAAAAGCCGTAAGCAAGCTCTATTTCACCCATAACGGGGATACCGTTTGCTTTCGCCTTTTCCACAAAAGGCAAGTCCGCAGGCACACCGGGGCTCATAACAAGTGCATCCATATCACCGATTATATCATCGGGATTAGCGCCTAAAAATAAGTTTATACCCTCCTCACGGAGCTTAGCAGGCTCATCCCCAAGCTTATCCTCGGTCTTTGAGTCCTGCACGGTAACAATAGCACCGACACTCTTCAAAAGTCGAGCCGCAGAAACACCACTCTTCGCCATACCACTTACCAGTACCTTTTTATCCTTGAAATCCATTTCATTTTCCTCCGGTTTGTTATAACTTTTTTTCTAAATAACAACTATCACTTGATTCCAACTTCTTGGGATCTTTTTTCACTATTGCTTTATTCCAAGTTCTTGGAACCTTTTTTTCTATCGCAAAAAAAGGTTCCAAACCTCCAAAAAAATGCTCTTCTAAGAAACATGGGGCGTTGCCCCATACCCCAACCGCTTTTTGAAAAAAGCGGTGCAAAAACTTTTCAATCGGCTTCGCCGAAAACTCGATAATCAACAAACAACCCATCCCCGTAAAACGGGTGGGTGCAGGGGCAACCCGCCACCGTACTACGATGAGCCACCGCACTTTCCGCCCCTGCCCGTTAGGGGGTTGGGGCGAATCGGAACGCCCCAACGTTTTTGGTTCTTTTTTCGTAAAAAAGAACAGTCTTTTCCACGCTTTTGACAAAAGCATTACTCCAAATAAAATAAGCTTTTATATCAAATTATACCTTTGGAAGCTATGAAGGCAATTAAACACATAATTGCCGTCACAATCCAAAACACCTGCACCACCTTAACTCCTGCAAACCCACAGAGTTCAAAGTGGTGGTGTATCGGTGCCATCTTAAATATCCTCTTACCGTGTGTAATCTTAAAGTACCCAACTTGCAAAATAACGGAAAGTGACTCGCACACATACACAAATCCGACAATAACAAGCATAACAGGCATCTTAGTGAGTACCGCCGTGGACGCAACAAGTCCGCCAAGTGCAAGTGAACCCGTATCACCCATAAACACCTTTGCAGGGTGTGAGTTAAAGAGCAAAAATCCCAGCAGTGCACCTACAGCCGCACCGCAAACCGGTATAAGTCCGGTATCAAGTGCTATAACCACAAACAGGAAATACAGCATAACAAGCACTGTTACGCCTGACGCAAGTCCGTCCAAACCGTCTGTGAGGTTTACGGCGTTTACCGTACCAACCATTACAAAGAACAAGAAAGGTGCGTAAAGCCAGCCTAAATCTATTGTGTAGCCCTTTGCAAAAGGTATGTAAATATCCGTACCTATATCTGTGCAATTTTTTATGTAAAGGAAGAAAATAATAGTCACAATAAGCTGAAACACTATTTTCTGCCAAGCACGCAGACCTAAGTTCTGCTTTTTGACTACCTTAAGGAAGTCGTCTATGAAACCTATGATGCCGTAGCCGAGTGTGATAAGAAGCACAACAACAGCATCGGTGTTACCCTTTAAAAAGAATATCACACCTGCAAGGAAGCTAATGAGTATCATAACACCGCCCATTGTCGGCGTGCCCTCTTTTTTCTTATGGGACTCGGGACCCTCACCTCTTATCGGCTGACCGCACTTTATCCTATGCAATATGGGGATGATGAGCGGACAGATTGCCGCATTAACTATAAAAGCTATCAATATGGCATAAATAGCCGTGTATATATCAAAATTCATTTTTACACCTCATGTATTTCAGTTTATTTTATGATATCGACAATCTTTTCAAAGTGCATACCTCTTGATGCCTTAACAAGTATCGTAAGTCCGTCATACAGTACGGTGTCGATATTTTTTTCAAAATCCTCTATGGTTTTGAAGTAATATACATTTTCACTTCTTTTATTCACTGCCGCACGGTACATATTTTCGCTTATTTCACCTATGCACACAAGCACATCTATGCCCTTATCAACGGCATACTCACCAACCTCGGCGTGCATTTTATCGGCATAGTTACCAAGCTCGAACATATCACCGAGTATACAGCACTTTTTGCCCTCCGCATAAGCAAGCACATCTATACCCGCTTCAACGGAGGCGGGATTTGCGTTATACACATCATTTATAATGGTGTACTTAGCGGTTCTTATTATATCCATTCTGCCACCCGTAGGCACAAAATTTTCTATACCCTTTTTGATAAGCTCCGATTCAAGACCGAGTTCATAGCCCACAGCCGCCGCTGAAAGTGCGTTGCTGACCATGTGTCTGCCCGGTATCGGGATATCGACATCAAAGCTGTCGTTGCCCTTATGTATGGTACAGCTTATGCCGTCAATGCCTCTTTGCTTTATGTTGTCGGCATATATATAGGCACTTTCGTTTTCCGTACCGAAATATTTTATATTTTCGTACTTATCGGCAACGGTTTGGAGCATATCGTTATCACCGTTTAATATCTTCGGTGCATCCGCTTTCATGGACTCGAAAATCTCGCACTTTGCCTTTAATATGCCCTCTCTGCTGCCCAAGTTTTCAATGTGGGAAACACCCACATTTGTTATAACCGCAATATCGGGTTTTGCTATGTTTGTGAGATAGCTTATCTCATTAAAGTGGTTCATACCCATTTCAATAACGGCACACTCGTGTTCGCTTTCAAGTCTGAAAAGTGTGAGCGGCACACCTATATCGTTATTGAAATTGCCCTCTGTTTTAAGCACATTGTATTTCTGTGCAAGCACGGAGGCTATCATATCCTTTGTTGTGGTTTTGCCCACACTGCCCGTAAGACCGACAAAAGGAATATCAAACTTACTTCTGTAATACGCCGCCAAACTGCCCATGGCATCGTGGGTGTTTTCCACCTTAACTGCCGTTACGCCGTAGTCACCGTCCTCCTGAGTGAGGATACACACAGCACCGTTTTCCACTGCGGAGGGTATAAACTTATGTGCATCAAACTTTTCACCCTTAAGTGGTATGAAAAGGCAATTTTCGCCTATCTCCCTGCTGTTGGTGGATATGGAGTTTATCTCAACATCATTGCCAATCAGCTTTCCGCCAAGTGCTTCCGCTATTTCTTTTGCAAATAACTTCATATCAATCCTCCGTTAAATACTTGCAAGCGCTTCCGCCGCAACTTCCGTATCATCAAAATGAATTGTTCTGTCCTTGAAAATTTCGTAGTCCTCGTGACCTTTTCCCGCAATCACAACGGTGTCACCCGACTTTGCCATTTTCACTGCGGCAAATATGCCCTCACGTCTGTCAACGTGCATTTCATATTTATCCGTTACGGGCTTCACACCCGCTTCAACCTCTTTCAAAATCTGTGCAGGGTCTTCGCTACGTGGGTTATCCGATGTGATAACGCAGTAATCGCCGAGTCTTGCGGCAATCTCGCCCATGATAGGACGCTTTGTTTTATCTCTGTCGCCACCGCAACCGAAAACGGTTATAACTCTGCCCTTTGTAAACTCTCTAACGGCATTCAAAATATTTTCAACACCGTCCGGAGTATGTGCATAGTCAACTATAACATTGAAACCCTTATCATTAGGCACCGACTGTATTCTGCCCGGTACACCCTTTATACTGCTTATACCCTTTTGTATATCCTCGGGTGCTATGCCCATGGCATAAGCCGTACCTATTGCACTGAGTGCATTATACACGCTGAATCTGCCCGGTACGGGGAGATTAAAGTCATAATTTTTACCATCAATATTAACGGTGAAAAGAACTCCGTTAGGCTTATACTCTATATTTTCCGCCTTAAGGTCGGCATCTGAATCTATACCAACCGTTATTATCTTGCAAGTAGCCTCTTCTATTATGTTCTTTGCCCACTTATCATCCACATTCACAACACCGCAACGGCACATCTTGAAAAGCTTTGCCTTTGCCTTGCAGTAATTTTCCATTGTTTTGTGGAAATCCAAATGGTCCTGTGTGAGGTTTGTGAACACACCCACATCAAAATTTATGCCATCAACCTTTTTAAGCTCCAAAGCGTGTGATGAAACTTCCATCACAACGTCCTGTGTGCCCTGCTCAGCCATAATATCGAATATTTTGTTAAGCTCTATTGTATCGGGTGTTGTGCTTGTGGCAAACTTGAAATCCTGCTTTTTGCCGTCTATCCTTATTTCCACAGTGCCTATAATACCCGTTTTTCTGCCTACGCTGCCAAGCACAC
>CAZUXS010000094.1:0-8248 GCA_964624605.1 uncultured Lachnospiraceae bacterium
ACGGTATTGCCAGAGTATACGGTCTTGAAAACGCAATGAGCAACGAGCTTCTTGAGTTTGAAAACGGTGTATTCGGTATGGCTTTGAACCTTGAAGAGGACAACATAGGTGTCGTTATTCTCGGTTCAGACGAGGGAATAAAGGAAGGCGACAGTGTAAAGCTTACAGGCAGAGTTGCCGATGTTCCCGTTGGTGATGCAATGATAGGCAGAGTTGTAAACGCACTTGGTCAGCCGATAGACGAAAAAGGTCCTATCGCCGCAAGCGGCAGACGCCCTATCGAAAGAGTTGCACCGGGTGTTATCACAAGAAAATCCGTTGATGTACCTCTCCAGACGGGTATCAAGGCTATCGATGCAATGGTACCTATCGGCCGTGGTCAACGTGAGCTTGTAATCGGCGACCGTCAGACAGGTAAAACAGCTATTTGTATAGACACAATTATCAACCAAAAAGGCAAGGATTGTCTTTGTATCTATGTTGCCATAGGTCAGAAGGCATCAACAGTTGCCCGTATAGTAAAAAGTCTTGAAGATGCAGGTGCTATGGACTACACAACAATAGTTTCAGCTACAGCATCAGAGTCATCTACCCTCCAGTATCTTGCACCTTACTGCGGTGTTGCAATAGGTGAAGAATTTATGGAGAACGGCAAAGATGTACTCATTGTTTACGATGACCTTTCAAAGCACGCCGTTGCTTACAGAGCAATGTCCCTACTTCTTAAAAGACCACCCGGACGTGAGGCATATCCCGGTGACGTATTCTATCTCCATTCAAGACTTTTGGAAAGAGCTTGCCGTGTAAGCGAAAAATACGGTGGTGGCTCAATAACTGCACTGCCTATAATTGAAACACAGGCAGCTGATGTATCAGCATACATCCCCACAAACGTTATTTCAATCACAGACGGTCAGATTTTCCTTGAAACAGAGCTTTTCAACTCAGGTGTACGTCCTGCCATCAATGCGGGTCTTTCCGTTTCCAGAGTTGGTGGTTCAGCGCAGATTAAGGCGATGAAGAAGATTGCCGGTCCTATACGTATCGAGCTTGCACAGTTCAGAGAGCTTGAAAGCTTCTCACAGTTCGGTTCAGACCTTGACAAGGATACTCTTGACAGACTTAATCACGGTCAGAGAATTGTGGAAATACTTAAGCAGCCACAGTACAAGACACTTGAGGTTGAAAGAGAGGTTGTTATCCTCTATGCCGTAACAAACAAGTATCTTGACGATATTCCTGTTGAAGATGTACTCAGATTTGAGTCACAGCTTTTTGACTACATGGAAAAATATCACAACGATATTTTCACATCTATCAAAGAAACGGGTGTGCTTGACAACGTTGAGGATAAGCTTAAAACCGCTCTTGATAATTTTAAAAAAGATTTTAAATAGTGAGGTGATATTATGGCATCAATGCGTGATATAAAACGCAGAATAAGAAGTGTCAATAGCACCAAGCAGATAACAAAAGCTATGAATCTGGTTGCAAGTTCAAAGCTTACAAGGGCTAAAAATCGTTTTACCGACACAAAGCCTTTCTTTAACCAAACACAGAGAGTTATTGCCGAAATAGCAAAGGGTTCAAAGGGTGTTACCCACCCTTACCTCACAGAACGTGAAGTGAATAAGACAGCCGTTATAATGATAAGCGGTGACAGAGGTCTTTGCGGCGGCTACAATGCAAATGTTTGTAAGCTTGCAAACGGCATTATAAACGAAAAAGGCAAGGATAAATCAGCTCTTATCACGATAGGTAACAGGGGCAAGGATTATTTCAACCACAAGGGTGTGGAATTTTTGGAATCCTACAGAGGTATATCCGAAAAACCTACCTATCAAGATGCCCTTGCCATTGGTCAAAAAGCACTTGATTTGTTCGCAAAAGGCGAAGTTGACGAGGTTTACCTTGTTTACACCGAGTATATCACAACAATATCAAGTGAGGCTAAAGCTATCAAATTGCTGCCCTTGAATATAGATGATTTTAAAACAGAAGAGGATAACAAGAGCCTTACGCTCACAATATACGAGCCAAACGAAGAGGCTGTCCTCGATTATGTTATTCCCAAATATATAAATACGGTTATTTACGGTGCATTGGTTGAATCAGCTGTATGTGAGCTTGGTGCCAGAATGACGGCTATGGATTCCGCAACCGAAAACGCTTCTGAAATGATTGATAAACTCAACCTTCTCTATAACAGAGTAAGACAGGGTGCAATCACACAGGAATTGACCGAAATTGTAAGCGGCAGCAATGCGCTTGATTAATAATTTGGGAATAGAAGGAGTGAAATTATGGCTGAAAAAAATGTCGGCAAGATAATTCAGATTATCGGTGCCGTATTGGATATTAAGTTTGACGGCGAACACATGCCCGCTCTTAATAACGCCATCGAGATTGAAAACAATGGCAAGCGCCTTGTTGCCGAGGTTGCACAGCACCTTGGTGACGGTGTTGTAAAATGTATTGCCATGAGCAGCACAGATGGTTTAAGAAGAGGTATGGACGCTGTTGACACAGGTGATTCAATAAAAGTTCCGGTTGGTAAGGCAACACTTGGAAGAATGTTCAATGTTGTCGGCGAACCGATTGACGAACAGCCTGCACCACAGAGTGAGGAAATGTGGTCAATCCACAGAAATGCACCAAGCTTTGCGGAGCAGACAACAGCAGCCGAAATGCTTGAAACAGGTATAAAGGCTATCGACCTTCTCTGCCCTTATGCAAAGGGTGGTAAGATTGGTCTTTTCGGTGGTGCCGGTGTTGGTAAAACGGTTCTTATCACCGAGCTTATAAACAACATCGCCCAGTTCCACAACGGTTATTCCGTTTTCAGCGGTGTTGGTGAACGTACAAGAGAGGGTAACGACCTCTATTATGAAATGCAGTCCTACGGTGTTTTGGATAAAACAGCGCTTGTGTTCGGTCAGATGAATGAGCCACCCGGAGCAAGAATGAGAATTGCCCTCAGTGGTCTTACAATGGCTGAATATTTCCGTGATAAGGAAAATCAGGACGTGCTTCTTTTCGTTGATAACATCTTCCGTTTTGTACAGGCAGGTTCAGAGGTTTCTGCCCTCCTCGGCAGAATGCCCAGTGCCGTAGGTTATCAGCCTACACTTGCAACCGAGCTTGGTGCACTTCAAGAGAGAATTACATCAACAAAGAACGGTTCAATCACGTCTGTTCAGGCTGTATACGTGCCTGCCGATGACCTTACGGACCCCGCACCTGCAACAACATTCTCCCACCTTGATGCCACAACGGTTCTTTCAAGATCAATAGCCGAGCTTGGTATTTACCCTGCTATCGATCCTCTTGAATCCACATCAAGAATACTTGACCCACAGGTTATAGGTGAAGAGCACTACAAGGTTGCAAGAGACGTGCAGGCTATACTTCAAAGATATAAGGAACTTCAGGATATCATATCAATCCTTGGTATGGACGAACTTTCAGAAGATGACAAGCTTGTCGTAAACAGAGCAAGAAAGGTACAGAGATACCTTTCACAGCCTTTCTTCGTTGCCACAAAGTTCACAGGCTACGAGGGTAAATACGTTAAGACCGAGGATACCGTAAGAGGTTTCAAAGAAATTCTTGAAGGTAAGTACGACGATATTCCCGAAAATTACTTCCTCAATGCAGGTGCTATTGAAGAGGTAGTTGCTAAGTATAATGATGGCAAATAGGGGTGATTGACTATGGCTGAAAATAAGATTGCCCTTAAAATTGTTACGCCTACCCGTGAAATGTACAACGGTGAGGCAGATATGGTTATTATGAGAAGTAAAAGCGGCGATGTGGGTATTTTACCCGGACATCAGCCAATGGTAACAGTGCTTGATTTCGGTGTTCTTAGGATTAAGAACGAGAATAAGGAAGAAAAGGCTGCCGTCCTCGGTGGCTTTGCCGAGATAAGCCCTACCTGTATTTCCATATTGACGGATGCTGCGGAATGGTCAACGGAGATTGATGTGCTGCGTGCGCAGCAGGCTAAGGAAAGAGCAGAGAATAGGTTGCGTTCTCCACAGGGGGATTTGGATGTGTTGAGGGCGGAACTTGCACTTAAGAGAGCGACTATTAGGCTGGATGCAGCCGAGGAATAGTTCTTTTTAAAAGAACCAAAAGCCCTTTTGGGGTATAGTTTGCCTTTGAACCCAAGGCAGAAAAGATTGTTCTTTTTTAGGAAAAAAGAACCAAAAACCATGGGTGGTTCGCATTTTGCAAAGCAAAATTGCGAATCCCTACGGGATTTCAAAATTACTTTGTAATTTTGAAACTAGATTCGCCCCGAACCCCTAACGGGCAGGGGCTAAAGTGCGACGGCTCAGCGGAGTACGGTGGCGGGTTGCCCCTGCACCCACCCGTATGGGTGTGGTTGGGGCAAGCTTGCCACAAAAAACCACCGTTGTGCGATAATTACACATTTAGCGGCGAAGCCGCTACTAGCCTTCCCCTACGGGGAAGGTGGCATTTTTGCAAAGCAAAAATGACGGATGAGGCGAAAAACTACGGGAAATGAAATTCTCGATTTTTTTAGAAAATTTTATACAATTGTTTTTTCCAATTAGTCTTTCTATAATTTTTTTTGGCTGTCGATAATTTGGCAGCCTCTTTTTTTCATATTTTCAAATTCAATTACATATACTTATTCAAAAAAGGACTAAATTTATGCTTAATATAATTTGGGGTGGAATGATATTTTTAGGGATACTTATTGCGGCTTTTACGGGGAGGATGGCTGAGGTTACCAACGGGGCTGTCGAATCGGCAAGGGAGGCTGTTACTGTTGCTATAACCATGTTGGGTGTGGTTTCACTTTGGACGGGTATGCTCAAAATTTGTGAGAAGTCGGGGCTTACCAAAAGTCTTTCACGCAAAATGCAGCCTTTTTTATCTCTGTTATTTCCCAAGTTGCCTAAAGACGGCAAGGCTATGGACTATATTTCCGAAAACATTATTGCAAATGTTATGGGGGTTGGTTGGGCTGCAACACCTGCCGGTATAAAGGCTATGGAGGAGCTTCAAAAGATCAATCCTCACAAGGACACGGCAAGTGACGAGATGTGTATGTTCCTCATTTTCAACATATCATCATTACAGCTCATTTGCATAAATCTTATTGCCTACAGAATGCAGTACAACTCCGCAAACCCCGGTGAAATAATAGGTGCGGGAATATTTGCCACCCTCATTTCCACCATTTCGGGAGTAATATTTGCCAAACTGGCACAAAAACTTTCTAAACGGTAAAACAAAAAACGCCCTTGCAACAACATATATCGTCGCAAAGAGCGTTTATATTTAATGTCCTTTCGGAATAATGTCTTTTTTGTCTTTTTCCTTTTTCAAATCGGCATAAAGTAAATCCGTCAAAAGTATGACAAGAGGAATAATTGTTGCCCATATAGCCTTACCGAGTACCAGTTTACAAAGTACCGTGGAAATTATGCCGCCTATTACGAACACGGCTATCATACACAAATGAGTACGTATCCTTATAAGCATTTTTCTGTCGCCATGTGTTTTCACAGCCTTTACAATATGTATACCCGTCTGTCTTACGTGGTTTGTGCAGAAAACGGTCGCCATGGCAACGCTGTTTGCCTGTCTGAATGTGTTATACTGCATAGAGCATATAAAGTTTATTGTTACCTGTGCAATTTGCTCCGGTGCGGTTTCGGGTAAAAAACCGAGTATTATAACCGCAACAATTTCAATTGCAACAAGTATCGTATCCCAGCGAAGCGGCGAATTTTTTCTTATAGGGCCTGCGACAGCCTCGGAAATAATAGCACCGCTGAGGTATGCGCTCATGGGCACAAGAAGATAAAGTGCCTTTCCCCAATTCTTACTACCCAATGCCATTGCAAAAAGCACAAAGTTGGCAGTTTGGGCATTACAGAAAACACCACCCCTTATAGAATAAGTGTAAGCACCGTAAAATCCTGCCACAAACATAAGCATAAGAAACGTCCATAGTCGCTCGCACTCCAAATATTCATCTTTTACATTTTCACTCTTGTTCATAATTCCATCTCCGTATCACGATTTATCCACTACTATATGATAATACCGATTTTAAAAAATGTCAAATACAATTTTACTATCAATATACGGTTTTTATATCGTTTTTTTCTATTCCGTATTTTTCGCAAAAAGCCGCTATATCCCTTTCACTCTTCATTGACACAGCCTGTTCCATAGCACCCGTGTTTACATTTTTAAAGCCTATCACCTTTTCACCCGTGCATATACTTGAAAGTATAACAGGCACGCAATCCTCTGGCGGTGTACATTTTTCAACTTTTTTCTTTCCGAATAACATTTGTGTTCCCTCCTCTTTACAACAATGTCATCAACTTAAGAAAACTATATAAGTTATAGTTCAGCAAAGACAACTCCCCCAACCACACCGTAAAACGGGTGGGTGCAGGGCAACCCGCCATCGAACCCGGATAATCCACCATACCCCATGCCCTGCCCGTTAGGGGTTCGGGGCGAATCGGAACGCCCCGACGTTTTTGGTTCTTTTTTCGTAAAAAAGAACAATCTTTTTCCTAGGGATTTAGGAAAGAGCAAATATCATAAAAAGCTTTACATTATAATATTTATAACTTCGTTAAGTTGATGACATTGCCCTCTTTACAGCAGAGGTGAAATAAGCCTTGCAAATGCCTCTTTCACTCTGACAGCCGCACTTCTCTTTTCATAGCTTTCTATTGTAATTTCATTTGAAAATTTAAAATCCTCTTCAAACTGCTTATTAAATTCTTCCGTTGTTTTATCGTCATATATAAAAGCATTTATTTCAAAATTAAGCTTAAAACTTCGTATATCCATATTTGCCGTACCTATGGACGATATTTGCCCATCCACCGTAATAAGTTTTGCGTGTGTGAAGCCCTTTGTATATTCAAAGCATCTCACCCCTGCATCAAGTAGTTCGCCTATATAGTCAAGGCTGCACCAATATACAAACGGGTGGTCGGGCTTTGCGGGGAATATTATTCTCACATCCACACCCGAAAGTGCCGCAATTTTAAGTGATTCCAATATACTTTCATCGGGTGCGAAATACGGTGTTGTGATGTATATACTTTTCTTTGCATCCATCATCATTTTTATATAACCGTAATGTATGCTGTTTTTCTTGCAATCGGGGCCGCTTGATACAATCTGCATAGGTACACTTCCCAAGAAATCAAATTTGGGAAAATAACCACCGAAATCATCTATCACACTGCCGGAACGCAGTCTTTTTGCTGAATTCCAATCGGCTATAAAACGCATTTCAAGCTCATATACCGATTTACCCTCTATCCTTATGTGGCTGTCACGCCAGTAGCCGAATTTCTTGCTTTTGCTTATATATTCGTCACCTACATTTAAACCGCCCACATAGCCTATCTTACCGTCTATTACGGCAATCTTGCGGTGATTTCTGTAATTTATACGCAAACCGTGAGGATATTGGAAAACGCCCACATATCCGCCTGCATTTATGAGCTTATCATAAAAGCCCCACTTGTTGAAGCAATTTCCCATTGCATCATATAAAAGCCTGACTTCAACGCCCTCTTCCGCTTTTTTTGTCAATTCATCCACAATTCTTTTGCCAAGCTCATCACTTTTGAATATATAATACTGAAGGTGTATAAATTTTTTTGCATTTTTTATGTCATTCATAAGTACATCAAATTTTTCTCTTCCGTCATTAAATATTTCAACCTTATTCTCCGTATATAGTCTGCTTCCGTCGGTTCTTTCATTTAAAAGACCCAAATCATAGGTATTTATTTTTTTGCAATCATCCGTGTAAACTCTTATTTTATCAAATATCTCCCTGTCTTTTTCGGATTTTTGAAAAAATATAACGTGCTTTCTGCCCTCGTAGCCAAATATAAGATACAGCATAAATCCACATATCGGCAAAAATCCCAGCACCATAAGCCAGCACCATATAACCGCAGGATTTTTACGTTCAAAGAAAACCACAAAAACCGCAAAAAACAAATTCAACACGGAGAGTATAACGATAATTACGGATATTATTTCATGAATCAAAAATTTACCACCTCTTAATTATTCTTATTGACTTTATTGTGACTAAAGTTTATAATTAATATAAACTATTTTTAAAGGAGGAAACAAAAATGTCAGTTTCAGTTGATGAATGTTTATATTGCAAAAATAAGGAAAAGCTTGATTCCCTTATGATTTACATTGCAGATTT
>CAZUXS010000095.1:0-8238 GCA_964624605.1 uncultured Lachnospiraceae bacterium
AGGCTGCTGCATTTTGCAGCAGCCTTGTTTTTTGGAGGAAATATGGATATAAATGTGGGTGATGTTATCACTATGAAAAAAGCTCATCCCTGCGGCAGTAACGATTGGGAGGTTTTGCGCTGCGGTGCGGATTTCAGAATAAAGTGCTGCGGTTGCGGACACATGGTTATGCTGCCGAGGGTGAAAGTGGAAAAAAGTATAAAACGACTTAACGGAGAAAAGATTTAGAGGCTTGTGGTATGGGAATAAATGCAGAGGGACTGGTTGAAAACATAATATATTATAACGAGGAAAACGGATATGCTGTATTTTCTCTTGCCACGAATGACAATGAGGACGATGAGGAACTTATGTGTGTGGGCTATGTGCCCGGCATTACAATGGGTGAAAGCATAAAAATAAGCGGCACACAGGTTATTCATCCCACCTACGGTGAGCAAATCAGCGTTGAAATGTATGAAAAAACAATGCCCAAAACCGAAAAAGGCATTGAACGCTATCTTGCAAGCGGCGTTATAAAAGGACTTGGTAAAAAAACGGCAAAACGCATTGTGGAAAGATTCGGTGCGGAAACTCTCAACATCATGGAGAGAGAACCCGAAAAGCTTGCACAGCTAAGGGGTATAAGCCGAGAAAAGGCAAGGCATTTTTCCTCCGTGTTTAAAGAACAGGCGGAGCTTAGAAATGCCATGCTTTATTTGCAGGAATACGGCATTTCACCTTCGTATTGTATGAAAATATACAAAAAATACAAGGATAAAACCATAGAAACGGTGAAACAAAATCCTTACACTCTTGCCGATGATATATTCGGCATAGGTTTTAAAATTGCCGATGAAATTGCGGCAAATGTGGGTATAGACCAAAACTCCCCTTTCAGAATAAGGGCGGGTGTGAAATATATGCTTAATTTGGCGGCGGCAAACGGACATATATATTTGCCCTTGGAGGTACTTTTGAAAAAGACTTCCGATATGCTCTCCCTCCCCGATGAGGTTATACAAAATGAGCTTAAGGGTATGCACATAGAAAATTATATATGGCTTGAAAGAACCGGCGATACAATGCGGGTGTACCTCAATTATTTCTATTATTCCGAATCCTTTATCGCACGTTCACTTGTGGAGCTTTCACGTAACGAGGATAGTTCAAACAAAAATTACGATGACGAAATAGACCTTTTGGAAATATCGGAAAATATTGAGTTTGCGCCAAATCAAAGGCTTGCCGTTAAGGCGGCTATGGAAAACGGTGTGCTTGTTATTACGGGCGGCCCCGGTACCGGTAAAACCACAATAATAAATGCCATAATCAAGCTTGCCGAAGCGGAAGGCAACGAAATTAAGCTTGCCGCACCGACGGGCAGAGCCGCAAAAAGAATGAGTGAAGCAACGGGACACGAAGCACAGACTTTGCATCGTCTTTTGGGCATAAATTTTATGGAAGATGCAAGCAGACGGCAGTCATTTGAGCGTGACGAGGATAATCCTCTGGAAGCGGATATAATAATAATAGACGAAAGCTCCATGGTTGACAATATGCTTATGTTCTCCCTTTTGAAAGCCGTTGAAAGCGGCACAAGACTTATACTTGTGGGTGATGCGAACCAGTTGCCGTCCGTTGGTGCGGGTAATGTTTTGAAAGACATAATAGCAAGCGGTGTTGTCAAGGTTGTGTACCTCAACGAAATTTTCAGGCAGGCACAGGAAAGTGCAATAATTATAAACGCACATAAGATAAACAACGGTGAGTACCCCGATATAACTCAAAAAGATAAAGATTTTTTCTTTATGAAACGCTACGACCAAAGAGAACTTTTATCAACGCTCACAGGTTTGGTATCATCAAGGCTGCCCAATTATATGGACTGTGACGCCATAAGCGACATACAGGTGCTTACACCGATGCGTAAATCCGCACTCGGAGTTATAAACCTCAACAACGTATTGCAAGAGGTTCTCAATCCTCCGCACTCAACAAAGCGTGAAAAGGAATTTCACAAGGTTATATACCGTGAGGGCGACAAGGTAATGCAGATAAAAAACAACTACAACATGGAATGGAAACTTGTTGACAAGGGCAGAGTTGTTGAAGAAGGACAAGGTGTTTACAACGGCGATTGCGGTATAATAAATTACATAGACCTTGAAAATGAATTTGTCGAGGTTATGTTTGATGATAACAGGGTTGTTCAGTATGATTACAGCCAAATGGATGAGCTGGAACTCAGTTATGCAGTGACCATACACAAAAGCCAAGGCAGTGAATACAGAGTGGTTGTGCTGCCCATACACAGCGGCCCCGAAATGCTCATGACAAGAAATTTGCTGTACACGGCACTGACAAGAGCAAAGGAACTTGCCGTCATTGTCGGCAGCCCCGAAATGCTTTTTAAAATGGTTGATAACAACAAGGAAGTTGACCGATACACCACACTTAGCCTGCGTATGCGGGAATTTGACAGTATTTGAGGTGATACGAATGTCCGATAAAAAAGAGAATGAACATCTGAAAAAGTTTATTGCTTTTCTAAAAGATAAGCTTTTCTATATAAAGAAACTTATAGACACAGACCTCGCCGTTGACGGTGAAAAAGCAAGCGTTGCAAGGTCCGTAGAGGAAGAAGAAACTTCTGAGTATATAAAGTCTTTTGATTTCAAAATTTATGTGGATAAAATAAGACTCTTTAGCCGAAATGAAAAGAACATAAAATTACTCAATTGCATACTGGCGGCATTTTTGGTTGTGTTCACGGCGGTATTGATATTTTCCGTTTACGTAAGACAGAAAATTGATGTCGCTTATACGGACGTTATAAATCAAAATGAGGAACTTGTTGAAAAAAACAATAACTTAAAGAATAAGTATGATAAATTGAAACCCAAATACGATATGTTGAGCGAAGAATACGACAAACTCAACAGCTCCGCAGAAGAGGCTAAAAATGCACAGCTTTCGGAATTTGAAGAAGAAAGCACGGAAGAAACCACGTCAGAGGAGGCGGCACAGTGAACAGCAAAACGATGCAAAAGAAGTTGACAAAATACTTACTTATTGCCATTGCCGCAGTGGTACTTATGGGTATAGGCACATTTTTTGATACCGTACCGAAATATACAAGCTACAAAAAGATAAAAAACGAGTTTACAGCTCTTTCGGCAAGCTACACAAGGCTTGAAAGCAGCTATAACAAGCTCAAAACAAACTATGAGGAGCTTTCCGGCAATTATGAAGAGCTTAAAGAAAGTGCCTCCGGTTTGTTGGTGCTTATAAAAATCGCTTATGACGATGAAAATTGGGAAGAAGTTGTTGAGCTTGTTGATGAAATGAACGAGAAATTTCCATCCGCACCGGAGCTTAAAACAGCCGAAAAAATGCGGAAAAATGCCCGCATTATGATTAGACGAGCGGAAGAGGAAAAAGAAAGAACAAAGTACCAAACGGGTATAACATATACGGACTTAGCTTTTAAAAGCGAAGAATGTTTCGGGCAAAAAGTTTATTTCAAAGGCAGGGTTTTGCAGGCTATGGAAAGCGGCAACGAAGGTTGGCTGCGACTTGCCGTCAACAATGACCCCAACGGTGTTTTGCTTGCACACTACAACAGGGTACTTGCTTTGGATAGAATTTATGCCGAAGAAAATGTAACATTATACGGTACGGCAAACGGACTTTTCACCTACACATCAACAGGCGGAGCCGAAATAACCATACCGAAAATAGAGGTTGAAAGAATTGGAAGTGAGTAATAAATGAGCAATTTTTGGGGACATTTAAGCACCATAACAAGGCACAGACACAAGGTGATGGCACACTGTTTCAAGGCAGGAATATTTTGGCAGGGCTGCCTGCACGATTTATCCAAATATTCCCCCACCGAGTTTATACCGGGTGTGAAGTATTTTCAGGGCACAAGAAGCCCCAATGAGGGTGAAAGAGAGGCATACGGCTATTCAAAAGCGTGGATGCACCACAAGGGAAGAAACAAGCACCACTTTGAATATTGGACGGACTACACCCCCACTTCAAAAAAGCTCACAGGTGTTAAAATGCCCATGAATTACGTTATAGAAATGTTCTGCGACAGAGTGGCGGCAAGTAAAATCTACGGCGGAAAAAACTACACCGATGATGCCCCTCTGGACTACTTCGTAAAAAGAAAAAAGGACAGAATCATCCACCCCGAAACCGAAGCTATGATTGAAAAATTACTGCGTATGCTCAGTGAAAAAGGTGAAGATGAAACATTTAAGTATATAAGAAGTTTGAAAGGAAAGGATTATTGATATGCCAAAAGACCCCGTAATGCTCTTAAGCTGGGTGAATACTCAGCTCAGAGATAACTATAAAAACCCCGATGAACTCTGCAAAGCCTTTAATGCTGATAAAGGTGAAGTTGAGGGAAAATTGGGTGGTATAAATTATTTTTACGATGAAGTGAGTAATCAGTTTAAATGATTGCAATACGATAAGAAATAACTTAACCGTAAAACAGAAACGCCTTGAAATCACTAAAATAAAAGTTTTTCAAGGCGTTTTTATATTATATCTCAAAAACAAATTTCATATTTATGTAATTTACTTTAACTCATTGTAACAGCCGAGCATAGTTAAGCTTACATATCAAAGCTCATAATATAAGTGTTTTCTCAGCTCACAATATTAACCGTCTTTGTTTCCGCATCCCATGTCACATTTGCTCCAAAAGCTTCGGAAACAACTCTTAACGGAACGAACACCGTTTCATTAATCATTATTGTATAGTTGAAAATATCGGTAGTTTCGCCGTTAATCTTGATTCCTTTGTACATATCCTCTTGCTCATTACCATCCTGCACAACCTTTATTTCAATGGTATCATTACCCTTTTTTCCATAAACGGTTTTTGTATCCGTATCGAAGCTTACATCAGCTCCGAGTGCTTCAAAAACAGCTCTCATAGGAACAAAAGTGGAGCCACCTATCACTCTTGGATTCAACGAAAATTCAACTTCTTTGCCATTTACATAAACGGGAATTTTTTCATTCTGTTTTCCGTCATCCGTATAATAGAAACTTTTCGGGAATGCCCAGTTACTGTTGCCAACACAATCATCAATTATTTCACTGTCACTTCTGCAATACACACTTTCAAGTACAGTGCCTTCATCATAGGTATTGATAGCACCCGAACCAAGGCTTGTTAATCCGTTAAATACAAATTTTTTAGCACCCACAAAATTTCCGCTAGTTATACTTTCAAATCCCTCCGGAAAAGTTATGCTGTCCAAATACAATTTACTGAACGGCATATACATAGGTGAAATGTACAGCACCTTTACACCATCTACGGATTCCGGTACATCCACACTTGTTACAGTATCGTCACAGCCAACGATACCTCCCGCCGTTGCACCTTCCAAATCCTTTGTCGCAATATAAATATTTCCGCCTTCGGCCGGATAAGCCACAACCCCATCCGCTACCTCGGTTAAACCACCGGCAAATACCATCGTTTGCATAAGCATAGCTGCCGCCACTGTCATTCCTATAACCTTTTTGAACTTCATAAACATTCCTCCCATAATAAAATTTTATATTGAACAATGCACATATTTTAAGCATTATTCATATTTTATACCTATTTTTTCTTAAATAGTATCATAATTTCACTATTTTGTCAACGATAACAAGAGTATTTTTGAACTTAAATACAATATTTATTACGCCTGCACTTTCATTAAAATTTCACTTTTCAAGGAATGCTTTTGGTCTTGGTTGTATTATTCCTACTATAAGTGCGTATCAGAAGCTTTTACACATCGGAAATGTATTATTAAAAGCAAAACAAACCGAGGATAGTAATTTACCTCGGCTTGTTCTTTATTTTATTTATTATTTATATCATTTAAAGCGGCTATAGGGTCTAGTATATCAAATTTTCTGTCACCGTTGTAGTCCTTTTTAATGCCGTAATCCGTTGAATTTTTATCCTCTGCAATCATTTTAAGCAATTTTGATACATAACTTTTATCAATGGTTGTGTTATTTTCTATTTCACCGATATAAATTATTTCGGTATCCGCAGAATATAATTCCGCGTTATCGGCAGTTGAATTTTTGAAGCAATAAATCTTACTGATATAATCATAGTTTAAGCCGTATTGTGATATATATGTCACACTTGCCGGTATTTTAATAGCAAAATCTTCGGGAAATGTTTCAAAAGCGGTTGCCGATACATATACGGTTCCGTCCGGAATTTCATAATAATCATCTTCCCTGCCGGGCGGATAAGCTAATATTGCTGTGGCATCCTTATTGAAAAGCACCCCATCTATATCGCAAAAATACTCGTTTTCCTCGTCAACGGTTATATCCGCAAGCTGATAGCAAGCATCAAACATTTCACCCAAGCCATCATATAACAAATCTTCTTCATCAGGCTCATAATAAGCCATTCTTTCCACATTTTGCGGTATATATATTTCGGTAAGCTGTTCACAGCCCTCAAAAGCCGAATCTCCTATTTCCCTAACCGAATCGGGCAAATCTATTTCAGTCAATTCCTCACAGCCTTCGAAAGCACCGTAGCCTATAATTTCCACTGTATCGGGGATTTCAATATACTGCAAATCACTCATACAAAAAGCACTGTCACAAATCTCGATAACTGAATCCGGTATTTCATATTCATCTCCTATTTTGTTGTACGGATAAGCCACAATTTTATCCATATCATAGCTGAAAAGAACTCCGTCTTTCGCCTTAAAATAAGGATTATTCCTATCAACCGAATATTCTATGTTACCTATGGGCTCAGCCGTATACTCTTCAACCGTGGATGAAAACCTTAAATCTTGAATATCCGCATAATAAAATGCATTTTTTTCAATCACGGAAATACCCTCCGGTATTCTATATGTATAGCTTGTTTTTGACCGAGGATAGGCAAGTAACGTTTCTTCATCATAATCAAACAATACTCCGTTCGATGCAGAATAAGTTGTGTTTTCTTCATCAACAATGAAATTTTCAAGACTCTGTAAATTATATCCTCCAAACCAGTTATTGTAGTAATATTGAGTCTTATCGGGATAATAAGTCCCTTGCACATTTTTTGAAATTTCTATTGTTTTCAATATTTCGGAATCAAAGGCATGTATATCCACACTTGTCACCGTATCGGGAATTTTATAATATTCACCCGCCTTATTTGCAGGATAAAGTAAAAGCTTCGTCATATCTTTACTAAACAAAATACCATCCTGTGCCACAAAATACGGATTGCTCTGTGAAACGGTTATTTTTTCAAACGCTTTAAAAATATTAAGTTTGGAATTATCTATGTGCTTCACCGTGTCGGGAATATAAATTTCTTTTAATTTACACTTTGCACCTACCGACGTCAAATCTATGCTTTTCACCGTAACTCCGTTTATGGTGGACGGAATATTTGCGTATGTCACATTTTCATTGATTTTTGACACATTGCCTGTTTCGGTATCAAAATATATATTGCCTCCCTCCACGGCATAAGCTACGGTTGAATCGGTTGACGAATAAGCCTCCACAGCACAATCCGCCGGTTCAGCGGCATAAGCACCGGTAAATGTCACCGATAGGAATGACATTGTTAATAATGCACACAAAACTTTCTTTAATTTCATTGACAGACCTCCATTCATTTTAATTACACCTAAATTTTGCAAATTTGCAACAGCATATTTGCACACTTTGCTTAATTAAATTTTATCACAATGCATCATTTTTTGCAACTTTTTTTACAATAAAATTTTTATTTTATTTATTCCACCATAGCCATATATGAAACCCGAAAAGAAATCGGGTGGAGAAGTCGTTTTTGCGTAGCAAAAATTTTTTGACTCTCCCCACCCTCCTTGTTTATATACCGGAGGGCTTCGGAAATAGCATCCTGCTTTCTATTAACTACACATTCACGTTCTATCATAGTTTTCAACATTTTACAACAGTTTTTTTATTAAATATGACAAAAATGCAAAAAGTGCTTGACAAAGGCTGCAAATTATGTTATTATACAAAAAGTGCCGTAGACAGTAGGTGACTGAGGTCGTAAAGCGTATGCAACCTACCGAGGATACAAAATCCTATTTTGATTTGTATTGTCCCACGGTATTACCTTGGGACTTTTTATATACGGCTTGGTTGGCGGAATTGCCGCTGACAGAAAATAATATAGGAGGTGCGAGTTTTGGCTATTAATTCAAAGGTTGAACA
>CAZUXS010000096.1:0-8216 GCA_964624605.1 uncultured Lachnospiraceae bacterium
CGATAAGCTTCATTTCGTGGATACACTCGAAGTAAGCGTTTCTTGGGTCGTAACCTGCTTCGCAAAGAGTTTCGAAACCTGCCTGCATAAGTGCACAAACACCACCGCAAAGTACAGCCTGTTCGCCGAAAAGGTCTGTTTCTGTTTCTGTTCTGAATGTTGTTTCAAGAACACCTGCTCTTGCACCACCGATAGCAAGTGCATAAGCAAGTGCAAGGTCAAGAGCCTGACCTGTAGCATCCTGTTCAACAGCTACAAGACAAGGAACACCCTTACCAACCTGATATTCGCTTCTTACTGTGTGGCCCGGGCCCTTAGGAGCTATCATTGTTACGTCAACATCCTTAGGTGGCTTAATGCAACCGAAGTGAATGTTGAAGCCATGAGCGAACATAAGCATATTACCTGCTTCAAGGTTAGGCTCGATATCCTTCTTGTACATAGCAGCCTGAAGTTCATCATTGATAAGGATCATGATGATATCAGCCTTCTTAGCAGCCTCTGCTGCTGTGTAAACTTCAAAGCCCTGTTCTTCTGCTCTCTTCCAAGACTTACTACCCTCGTAAAGACCAATGATTACGTTGCAACCTGAATCCTTAGCGTTGAGTGCATGAGCATGGCCCTGTGAGCCATAACCGATAACTGCGATTGTTTTGCCATTAAGTAAGCTTAAATTACAGTCTTCCTGATAAAATATTCTTGCATCTGACATTTTAAAATTCCTCCCATTAAAATATGAAAATATAAAAATTATATATTGTAATTTTGAGTGCCCTTACAAGCCCTCAAGATTATAAACTATGTTAAATACCGTTTCTTACTCTCTTTCGTGCTTTATTGGGTTGTTTCCCCTGCAAACACCGGTAAGTCCCGTTCTTACGATTTCCTTAATGCCGTAAGGCTCCATAAGGTTTACAAAAGCGGCAATTTTGTCCTGCTCGCCTGTCATCTGTATTGTGAGCGACTCCGTGGCAACATCGATAACGCTTGCTCTGAAAGCATCAACCATACCGAAAATTTCGGCACGCTTTGCAGGCTCAGCCTTAACCTTTATCAAGGCAAGTTCTCTGAATATACCTCTGTCTTTGCTAAGCTCGATTACTCTTATAACATCCACAAGCTTTTCAACCTGCTTTATAATCTGCTCTATCTCGGAATTGTCACAGTACACAACTATCGTAATTCTGGAAATGTTCTCGCTTTCCGTTCCTCCTACACTAAGGCTTGAAATGTTGTAGCCTCGTCTTGAAAAAAGTCCCGTAATTCTGCTCAGAACACCGGATTGATCCTCAACCAGTATAGATAAAATATGTCTGTCCACAGTCACACTTCCTCTCCGAAAAATATTGTAATTTATTAATCAAGTCCCCAAAAGCGAACTGAATTTGTGCATTATGTAAAAGTACACACTTATTATTATACAACAATCCAATGGCATTTTCAAGCCATTTCGGCAATAAAAAAGCTTTAATTTTACAAAAAAAGTCCTCAACCGACGCATCGGTTAAGGACGAACATACAATTTCGTGGTACCACCTTAATTCAAACACACATCTCTGTGCATTTCTCGCAAAGCTCAATCAAGCTTTTTGCCTGTAACGGGGCACACCGTTCAACCCTACTATGGTTTCGGGCAGAATGCTCCTGAGGGATAGTCGGGCTATATATTTATCGGCTTTCCACCTGCTGCCGACTCTCTGTGAAACATTGATAAACCGCCATTATCTCAATCAACGCTAACCATATTTTCTCTAACTGAGCCTTATTATAACAAAAACACAGCCGTCTGTCAATAGGTAATTTTTATTTTTTACGCTTCTTTGAGTATGTCTATTATGTCACGCATATCAACAACATTGTTGCCATCCTCATCATATTCCTTGCTATATGTGATTTCGCCGTTTTTTGCAACCTCTTTTAACAGATTTGCCGCATCAGCCTTTGTATGCTTTGTCACCTGTGATGCATTTGCATCCGCCGTCCATCTGGCATACAGCGTTCTGCCCTCCGTGTTTTCATGAGAAAGCACAACCACATCCGTATCCGTTATGCGGTGCATACCGCCCGATTTTGTTGTGTACCAACCGTCAAAGGTGTAACCCGTTTTTTCGGATGGTGTGGTGACAGGATAAGTGCCACCACGAGTGACCGTTTTGGTTTCTTCATCACTGCCATAGTTTAAAGTAATTTCAACAGTGTCCTGTGAAAACATTTTGTATATATCACTCACGGTGTCACTATCCACATCTGTAGTATACTTCATATCATAAAGAGTGACATTATTACTTGGTATACTTGATTCATTCATATTGACCACAGAATTACCGAATGTGCTTTTTGTTGTTGATGATATGTTATTTGCGCCACTTTTTAAAGCCGTGCCCGAAGCGTTGTATGCTATTGTTCCGCTGTTGCTAAAGTGGCAATATCCAATGTGGACTGAAACGTTTGTTCCACCCGAATACAGGTATTTTCCCGCAATTTCACCTTTCTTTGCACTCTTTGCCGTGCCCTTTGGAGATGTTGCATTGTAACAGCCCTCAACAATTGAGGAATCCTGACCCACAATACCGCCTACAAATGTCGTTCCCGTAACCACACCTTCGTTATAGCACCTACACACATACGTATATGTACCTATAGCTCTTCCGCAAATACCACCCGTGCTGTAATCGGTATGTCCGTACACGTTTCCGTAATTTGCACAATTATATATAAGGCTCTTTTTATAATTACCGTTTGCACTGTATGCAATACCAACTATTCCGCCTGTTCCGTTTTTTCCGCCATACATGGTTTTGCCGCCGTTATAGCCCACACTTCCGTAGTTGCTGCATTGTCTGACAATGCAAGGATGTGTTGTGGAAGCACCTGTTTTTCCGACTATACCTCCCACATAGTTCACATCGCTGTCCTCGGCATACACATTTACACCGGATTCTGTTTTGCAATATTCAATCGTCACGTAAGTTGTGGCATCCGTTGCTGTTTCGGCGCAACCGACTATGCCTCCGACACCATCCGTACAACCGGACGTAGAACCCGAAACATTGCAACTTTTGTTCACGCAGTCATACACAACAATTTTGCCGCTGCCGTTTGCGATTACCTTGCCAACAAAACCGCCTGCACTTATGCCGCTTGTGGTCACACTGCCGCCATCAAGTGTCAAATGGGCAATTTGTGCACCCGTAGACACTGCGCCGAAAAGACCCGCAACACCATCCGTATCAACAACCATGTTGTTTATAGTATGATTTCCGCCGTCAAAAAATCCCGCAAAAGGATTATCCTCGGTTCCTATAGGTGTCCAATTTTCACTCATTGTCAAATCGGAGGTCAATTCAAAATATTCATCCGAATAGCTTTTGCCGCCGTTTACGATATCCGACAATTCTTTAAGCTCACTTTCACTGCCAATAAGATACGGCTCAGCCTGTGTTCCCTCGCCCGTAAAGGCAAAAACACTCACTGCGGATGCCAAACCGAATACACCCGTAAATAACAAAGCCGCCATAATTTTTTTGGTCTTTCGTAATATCATTATAATTACTCCCATCTGTAACTTATTTTTAGGCATTGCTATTCATATTGTAACATAACAGTTAAATTATTTAAACACTTTTCGGCAACATTTCACAAGATTTGTGTAAATTATATAATTATTTTATTCATATTTTGTCTATATCGTACAAGTTCAAATTTCTAAAGGCTCAAAACTTACTTCTCTTTCCTTTTCAATGATATATCTTTTCTCATTTTTAACAACAGCTTCCTCATATCCTTTCAACGCCGCAAACGGCATAAATTGTTTCGCCCTTTGTTCCTTACTCATTTTTACCCTTGGTTTAGCACCCACTGCTATGCCCTCCTATCTGCTTATTTCTCTTCATACCGGTTGCCGCCTTATCAAGGCTCATACCCCTCACAACCGCATTTTTCCCAAACCTTTGCTTTATTTCAAGCACAGCCTTTTCCATCATTTCCTCTCGCATGATTGCCCTTGTGTCCTCAAACAAACAGATTTGCCTTATCGCCTTGTCTTTCACCTTGTTAAATGATATGGCAAGCCTGCGTATGGGATAATGCCTGTCGGTTATTTTCTCATAAAGCCCCACAACCTTACCTATTATTTCACTTGCAGAGTATGCATCCTTGCCGAAATTAGCCGTACCCGACACACTCTCTAAGTTCAATTCATTTGAATAGCCTATTTTAAGTGTTGCCGACTGTGCCGTCTTTCCCTGCCCTGTCATATCAAGGCAAAGTTGTGCCGTCATTTCCTTTACTATTATTCGGCAGTCCTCAAAACTGTAATCACACATAAGCACCTGTGAGCTTGTGAGAGAATTGCTTTTTGGTTTGTATGCCTTTATATCCGCCATAGTCACACTTTCACGCCCGTAAGCGTGGTCAATCAAAAGCTCCGCATCAACGCCGAAAAGCCTGTATAAAAAATCCTCATCCGCCGCCGCAATCCGACCCATTGTGTTTATGCCGAAGTGCTCCAGCCTTTCCGCAGTTCCCCTGCCTATTCGCCAAAAATCAGTAAGCGGTTTATGCTCCCACAGGGTTTTGCAATATATCTCCTCGTTCAAAATACCAATTCCGTCTTTCGTATGCTTAGCCGTTATATCCATTGCAATTTTGGCAAGATACATATTTGAACCCACACCGCAACTTGCCGTTATGCCCGTTTCATTAAATACCGCTTCTCTGATTTCCTTACCCAGTTGCACCGCCGTTTTGCCATACAATTTAAGATAGGGTGCAACATCCATAAACACCTCATCGATTGAGTATATATGAATATCCTCGGGTGCTATATACCTCAAATATACTCCGTATATTTGCACCGAATAATCGATATAAAGCTGCATTCTCGGCGGTGCCGTGATATATTCTATATTTTGGGGTATCTGAAAAACTCTGCACCTGTTTTTCACACCCAATGCTTTCATTGCGGGTGTGATCGCAAGGCAAATGGTTTTCTCCGTTCTGGTGGGGTCCGCAACAACAAGATTTGTTTTAAACGGGTCAAGACCCCTCTCCACACACTCCACAGAGGCATAAAACGATTTTAAATCAATACAAATATATCTCAAATCATCACACATATAATCACCCCTACGATTATAGTATAACGAACATATATTCGTATGTCAATACATTTATTGAACAAATTTTCGTATAAATATTTGACATTTGCGCCAAATAAAAAAATCTCCAAAAGCCGAAGCCTTTGAAGATTTCTCAATTTTATCGTTTATACCATGCGAGCCTTACTCACCGCATATATATTAGCCTTGTGCAAAGCGTAACCAACCACAAAGAAGATAACAACAGAACCACCTGCCTGAACGGCATTGCCTATTATTGAACCTGTTGCTGCGGCAACATCCCCGAGTATCCAATCTGTGAAGAAATAGCCGACAATCATCCAAATAACACTTGCAAATGATGCAATTATTCTTCTTACGGAGAAGAAATTGTCACTCTTTACAATACTGCCTGCTATCTTTGCGGCAATAAAACCCTCAACACCCTTTACAATGAGAGTGAAGAGTGCATACTGTGTATATCCTCCGAGTAAATCGGCAAGTGCTGAACCGATTCCTCCGCAAACAACACCGAAAAACGGTCCGAAAAACACGCCGCACACAAGCACCATACTGTCACCCACATTTATATATCCCCCTGTTGCAGGTATAGGTATTCTTATCACCATTGTTGCCACACAGGTAAGTGCAATTAAAAGTGCACTCAAACATAACTTTCTTGTTGTAATCTTCATAAATTTTCCTCCGTTCCTATTTACAAAACTCTTAATCTGTGTATAATTATATATAAAGACAGGTTATACTTAAATACCCAGTTTTAATATTTTTGATAAGGTCAGATACTATGCTAACATATATATTCAACAACACAAAAAATCAACCGCTGTATTTACAGCTTTACAACTTCATAAAAAACGATATCATAAACGGCAAAATCCCACCCGAAGAAAAATTGCCTTCAAAAAGGAAGCTTGCCGAACACCTTAAAATAAGCGTGATTACGATAGAACAGGCATACGAACAGCTTATTGCCGAGGGATATATATATTCTCTGCCGAAAAAGGGATATTACGCAACTCTGCTTGACGGTCAACAGAGTGTGCCTGAGCACAAAGTTGTGAGCGAGACACCAAAAAACGAAACACATTACGATTTTGACCTGCGCACAAATTCCGTCAACACCGAATGTTTCCCCTTTTCCACTTGGTCAAAACTTCTGCGCAGCGTACTCAACGACCACAGCAGACAGCTTTTGAACAAAACTTCTTCAAAAGGACTTTATGAGCTTAGGGTTGAAATTTCAGCCTATCTAAAGCAATACAGGAGCATAAATGCAGTGCCCGAGCAGATAATAATAGGTGCGGGTTCGGAATACCTTATAAACATACTCATTCAGCTTCTGGGAAGAAACAAGGCTTATGCGGTTGAAAACCCCGGCTATCACAAAATAGCAAAAATACTGGGTGCAAACGATATCGACCCTCTTTATATAAATATGGACAGTGAGGGCATAAGAGCCGATTTGCTTGAAAAATCGGGTGCGGATGTTGTGCACATAACCCCATCCCATCACTTCCCCTTGGGCATTGTTATGCCGGTAAAAAGGCGAATGGAAATTTTGCAATGGGCACAAAAAAAGAATAAGTATATTATAGAAGATGACTATGACAGTGAATTCAGATACAGCGGTAAACCAATCCCTGCCCTGCAAAGTCTTGACATCGGCGAGCGTGTTATATATATGAACACATTCACAAAAAATCTTGCGCCCGCCCTTAGAATAAGCTATATAGTTCTTCCCCCGAAGCTTCTTCAAAAATACGAGGAAGAATTTACTTTTTATTCCAACACAGTGCCGTCTTTCGAGCAATACACCCTTGCCGCCTTTATGCAGGGGGGTCATTTTGAAAGATATTTAAACAGAATGAGAAAGCTGTATAAAGAACGTATAACAGAAATCGAGAACTGCGTTAAAAACACGGATTTAGCTGAAAAGATAAGCGTATACGGTCAAAACTCGGGGCTTCACATTCTCCTTAAAATAAAAACGGATATGAGTGAGGACGAGCTTGTTTCAAAACTCGGTAAAAAAGGAATTGCCCTCACAGGCATAACAAGTTGCTACAAAAACAAATCGGACTACACAAGAAAGCCGGGTTATGTGGTACTCATTGCAGGATATTCCGGCATTGAAAAAGAAAAAATTTCAACCGCCTTTGATATATTAAGAGAAGTTATAGGAGGATAAAATGAACAGAATAGGTATAATTTCGGACACTCACGGCTTACTTCGTGAGGAAGTGAAAGAGATATTGCACACCTGTGATGCCATACTGCATTGCGGTGACATTGACAGTCAAAAAATAATCGATGAACTGAAAACAATTGCCCCTCTTTACGTTGTGAGGGGTAATGCGGATAAAGAGTGGGCAAAAGACATCCCACAAACCCTAAATATTAAGCTTTACGGCATTAAAATATTTATGATACACAACAAAAAGCAAATAACAAATACGGGCGATGCCGATATCATTCTTTACGGTCATTCACATAAATACGATGACAAACGGGAGGACGGCAAACTGTGGCTTAACCCCGGCAGTTGCGGGAAAAGAAGATTTTCACTACCCGTCACAATGACTGTGCTGGAGGTTGAAAACGGGAATTTCAATATCGTGAAAAAAACATTTTTCAACGGAGAACCCACCACCACCGAAAGCGTTACCCTCGATTGCGTAAAGGCTGTTGTAAGTGACATAAAAAAAGATAAGACCGTTGAATATATAGCAAAAAAACATAAGTTGGACATAGGTCTTGCGGAACAAATATGCAGACTGTATTTAACCCACCCCGGAGTTGATGCCGAGGGGATAATGAAAAAAATGCAAAAATGATATATTTTCATCGAATAATTATAAAAGGCTATGTCACAACAAACAACTGATAAATAGTCCTTTTTATAGGGAGTTCAAAACTCCCCTATAAACCGTAAAAGATTGTTCTTTTTTACGAAAAAAGAACCAAAAACGATGGGGCGTTCCGATTCGCCCCATACCCCTAACGGGCAGGGGCTGTGGAGTTTAGCGGTTCGTCGTAGTTTGGTACGGGTTGCCCCTGCACCCACCCGTTTGGGTGTGGTTTGAGTAAGCGATATAA
>CAZUXS010000097.1:0-8209 GCA_964624605.1 uncultured Lachnospiraceae bacterium
TAAGACTTTGCAGCGGTGACTTGGGCTTCAGCTCAGCTATGACTTATGATATCGAAGTTTGGATGCCAAGCTACAACAGATATGTTGAAATTTCATCATGTTCAGACTTTGAGGATTATCAGGCAAGAAGAGCCAACATAAGATTTAAGGATAACGTAAAAGATAAGGCACAGTTTGTTCACACACTCAACGGTAGTGGCCTTGCAGTAGGCAGAACAACAGCCGCTATTTTGGAAAACTACCAGAACGAAGATGGTAGCATAACTATCCCCGAGGTTCTTGTGCCTTACATGGGCGGTAAGACTGTAATCAAGTAATTTATAAAATTCAAATAAATTAATATAACAAAGGGCGGTTGAATTAAATTCAACCACCCTCATTTTTTGTACTATTCTTATTTAAACCATAGCCGCAAACCTTTCCTTATCCTCATCTGATAAACCCACTGCCGTTGCCGCCTGTTCAAACGTCCACATCATATTTTTCATAATATTTTTGATACTTTCAAGCTTACCAACATCTATGCCCTCACTCTTGCCAATAGCTATGCCCTCACTCTTGCCAAGTGCCCTGCCCTTAGCTTCACCCTTAGTCATTGCTCTTTGCATAAGTCCTTCACCAAGATTACACATAGTATTCACCTCACTATCTTTCACATCCACTTTGAAACGATTATTCAGTATATCTTTTCTTCTGTCAACTTGTATGTATTCGGACAGAAGTACCCTTAATAATTTCAACAATTCACTCGCACTTTTTTCTATATCTTCTCCGTCTTTATCAAGACAAACCATGACCATATTCATTATGTCATAATCATCGGAATTTGCTTCGTACTCTCCGACGAGGTGTTCTTCCTTAAAGCAATATTTATTTATGGTATTTTTGGCATAATTAGGTGTATCCGTGCATATCCATATAGAATATACCTTTCGTATATTATTATAGTCATCCTTCCCGAATTCCGTTTCTTTTTGTGCGGATACAAGTCTTGCGCAATAATAAAGTCCACGTTTTATGAGAGAATAACCCGGATTGAAATTATTCTGTGCCTCAATGTTGATTATTATTCTTATGTTTTCATCCGTATCCGGCAAAATTCCCACAAAGCGTATATCAAAGTACACCGTTCCCTCGGTTTGAGTTTTATCCTCTGTATTAAGACCGGTTATTTTTTGAGGTGCATCAAGTGTATTTCTGTCCACAGCAACCTCGGATATCTGTGGTGTGCCGTCTATGCAGTTATTTGCAATATAATTCACATCAAAATCCGAAAATTCTTTTATGCAGTATTTCATGATATATGCAAGCACCACCTTGTTTGAAATGAGTATCTTGCAACAAGTGTCATATTTTGCAGCCATTTCCGCACTACTCATATCCTCAAAAAGCCTATCTCCCATATTAACCCTCTATTCTTTCGTTTTTATATATTAATTTTATTACTTAAATACAAAAATGTCAAGAACTTTGCTTGTTTTATTCTTTCAAAGCTTTTTTTATTATATCAAATTCACTATCCGTCATACCATATAGCCTTGCCACCTCGGCATCAAGTTTTTCGTATAAACATCCTTCCTTGTCTTTTTCGGCCATTATTTCATCAACCACAGCTATGATTTTTTTCTGTTCATCCTCATCCACAAAAGGTATGGGGATTCTTTCAATGTGTGACCTAAGCACCTTTATTGAACCGAAATTTTTTTCAAAATAAAACTGTGCCACGGAGGAGTTGAGAACAGCTGTGATATACTTTATATCAAGTCCGTCTATCCTCGGTATGAGTATATTTGTACTGTTCAATGAGAGTGTTTTTTTATTATCGTAGGCAAAAACAAGTTTTGAAGATATGAAACGGTAAAAAAGTTTTTCGTCAGCCCTGTAGTATTTTTCATCCGCACATTGCTGAAATTTTTCGGGAGTGAATTTTATATGATTTTTGGGAGTTTTATAATAAAACTTACATATATCACAGCCACGCAGCACAGCTTCGGTATCCTCTGTCTTTATGCTTGAAATATATTTTTTGTTATCTCCCGTCACTATACCGAGTGCAAAATCGGCATTGTTTTTAAGTGTCACCTTATTTTTTACGCCACTGATTTTTTTGAGTATATTATATTCATCATCGGTTACACAAAAGCCGAAGTAATCCGCATTTACCTCTCTTTTTGTGTTTATTTTGTAAGTTTTTTTGCCGTCTTTTACCGTCATTCCCTTTGTATTGAAATTTCTTCCGTCTTTTTTTATTTGCGCTATAACACTGGGACACTGTACATTGTCAAACGCTTCGCCCAGATATTCTATATATTTTAAGGATGTCAAATTTAAAATTATTTGTCTTATCGGTTTATGAGCCTTTACGTTTAATATTGCAGAGGGCAGCACAAAGGACGTTATTCCGCCTTTTTCGAGGTCATAAACAGCCTGTTCGGTAAATATGTCATAGGATTCGATACATCTTTTTGCCGACTTGTAACGCTCACGCAGTTGCTTTTTTTCGGCGGTCGTATAATCATAACCCCATGGCGGATTGCCTATTATAAAGTCAAATTTTTCCGTAAAATCGTGGTCTAGGTAGTCACAAACTTTTATATTATTTCTTATGATAACCGCATATTCCGTACCATGTTTAAGCAGCACATTAATTCTTGCCACTTTCACGCTCATTTCATCGATATCACAGGCATATATATTTTGAGGTTTTATCCTTTCGGGCAGCAAAAGTAAAAAGTTACCCGTACCGCAACAAGGGTCAAGCACCTTTTTTCCGCTTGTATGTCTGCCGCCGAAAAGGCTTGAAATCAATTTTTCAACAACTTCCGTAGGTGTATAATACGCACCTTTTGCCTTGCGACTGCCTATATTTTTGAGTGATATATATAAAAGTCCCAATGTATCCTCGTTTTTGACGAATTTAAAATTCAAATCTTCAAAAAAACAAAGCTCCTTGCAGTCTTTTATTATATCCTCAACAAATTCGGCATAGTCACCCCAAATTTTTTTATTACCGCAAAAATATTCAAGATATGAGTCTGTTTTCTTTGGCACTCCCAATTTACAGCCTATCAACCTCAAAGCACATTCCGCAATAAGACAGCAAACGGCATCTTCATTAAGCTCATTATCTCCTAATTTCGGACTGTTTAAGATATCGGCAACAACAGAAACATTAGGCGAATTTTGCCTTACGTAGGCATTATACACCCCTGTGCCCGTTATATGTTTTTTATTTCGTCGGCTTTTTAACACCGATGTGCCTCTTTTTATATCGGTTTTTATATTTTCAACATAGGTTTCGGAAAACAGCGGTTTGCCGTCACATATTTTTGTCGGAGTTATCTTTCCAAGTCTAAGCCAGTTTTTACCCGTTGCCTCCGAAACAGAAATTTCCCTACACAAATCGGGTAGGGAAATCATACTGTCTTTATCTTTATTTTGTTTACACATGGTCAATTACTCCTTGTTATTATACAAGAACATTGCAACAGACGCTCCGCAAATTATAACATAGCCCCAAATACTGTATATATCGGGAAGTTGGTCAAACAATGCGTAGCCTAAAAG
Organism: uncultured Lachnospiraceae bacterium; assembly: GCA_964624605.1. Taxonomy (GTDB): domain Bacteria; phylum Bacillota; class Clostridia; order Lachnospirales; family CAG-274; genus CAZUXS01. Next base: position 3,568 of record CAZUXS010000097.1, read on the forward strand.
TGCCGCAAATATAATTTGAGAATAATCGAATACGGATATTTCCTTTGCAGGTGCATTGGAATATGCCGCCGTTATGGAAAACTGACCGCCGCTTGCCGCAAGACCCGCAAGCAAAAGACTGCCAAGCTGCCACATACTCATTGGTACGAAATTAAATATCAAATAAGGCAGGCAAACCAAGCTTGAAAATACAGAGAAGAAAAACACAATAAGCGGTCCCTTTACTCCTCTTTTGCCAAGGGCACGCACTGCCGTATAGGCTATACCTGCGCCCATACCTCCGCCAAGTCCGCACAAAGCAGGCACAATTTCGCCAAAGTCACCCGTAGGCTTTATTATAAACAAAGCACCCACAAAGGCAACCACAACACCTATACTCTGCACAACCTTTGGCTTTTCCTTGAGGAAAATGAAAGAGAATATAATGGCAAAGAACGGTGAAAGCTTATTAAGCATTGAAGCATCGGCTATGTTGAGCCTATCCACCGCATAAAAATTGCCCAATATACCGCAGGTGCCCGCAACAGAGCGCAGTAAAAGCAAAGGTATATCTTTTTTGTTATATTTAAAGCCTGTTTCCTTATCCCTTATCAGTATGATTGCCGCAAATATAGCCGCAACAAAATTTCTGAAAAAGCTTTTTTCAATTGTGGGCAAGTCACCCGAAAGCCTTACAAAGCAGTTCATAAGTGCAAAGCAAAAAGCCGAGCATATAATATAAACTATACCTTTTTGTTTTTTAGTCATTATTTATCATACCTCTTATTTTTTAACAGCACAGTCAACATAAAAATCGGCAGTTGCAACATTCTGCCCGCTCTTGTTGGCTGTGTTATAAGTCTGTAGAACCATTCCAAGCCTAGTTTTTGGAAAGCCATAGGCGCTCTCTTTGTTCTTCCGCTCATTACGTCAAAACTACCGCCGACACCTATTGCCGCCTTTACTCCGTCAAGCTCGTTTATATGGTCGTTTATCCATTTTTCCTGTTTTGGAAAGCCTATACCCACCAAAAGGAGGTCGGGCTTTTTCTCATTTATTTCGGCTATAATCTCTTTTTCTCTCTCGGCATCAAAGTAGCCGTTTGCAGTGCCAACAACTTTAAGTCCCTTATGTTTTTTCTCCATTTCGGACTTTGCGGCATCTGTCACACCGGGAGCACCGCCGAAGAAATACACGGTTTTGTCGCTATCTTTCATCAAGTTAAAAACACCCTGCACCAAGTCATAGCCTGCAACCCTGTGCTTTATTTTATTTTTGGTGAACTTAGAGCCGTAAACTATACCTATGCCATCGGGCACGGTAAGTGTACTCTCGTTCAATATCTTCATAAACTCGGCATTTTTCTGTGCCTCCATAACCATTTCGGGGTTGGGCGTATATATTTTTGCCTTGCTTTTTTCATCGTTAAGATAGCCGAAAACAAGTTTTTCAGCCTCTTCGGGTGTCACATTATTAAAGGGTACACCCAATATTCTGCAAATATCGCTCATTTATATTAACCTCAATTCAAGTTTTTACTCTATTGTGTAGCCGCCCTTTACAAGGAACCATGCCGCTTCACTCACAACTATACCTCTTCCGTCACCTCTTGGCACAACCATAAGATGATTTGTCTGCACCTTATCACCCATAACGAGGTTTTGTCCGGTAGTTAAATCCGCTATACCGTCCTTGCCTGTTATATACACAACGCCCTTGCCTGCACGCAGTATAATTTCCGTGCCGTCATCGCCCATCAATCTTTTGCCTACGGCAACTGAAACGGTTTCATAACCCGCCTCATCGGTCACTACCTTATTTGTGACAACCTGTGTTGACGCAGTTGCGGTATTTGTGTTTGACGTGTTTATTTGACTTTTAAGCTGTGCAATTTGTGCATCCACATAGCTTTTGGAAACGAGGGGGTCTGACTCCGTACCAACATTTGAACTGTAAGCGGCACTCACTGCCGTAAATGTAAATGCAAAAACACCCAAAAGCATTGTTATTTTTTTTAAGTCTGTTTTCTTCAAGTCATATCCCTCCAAAAATACTATCTATCTCTTTTTGTTTCGTATTATTTCAAGTTGCTCGTTAAGCAATTTATCATTTTCACTTGCCTTTGAACACATAATATCCGCATTTTTTTTGAGTAAAGCTTTATACTCCGGCATATTGGCGAATATATCACATACCCTAGCATATATATCGGCACTGTCAAGTCTACTGTTGCGCACATCGCCCGCTTCGGGCATTTCAAGCTCCTTAAGGTAATATTCCACCTTTGGGTCGTAAATAACACCGAGCATAGGCACGTTTTTGATAGCCGCAAATATCAGTGTATGCAGGCGCATACTTATCATCAAGTTAAAACAGCCTACAATACCCAATATTTGTGACGGGGTGTACCTATTCTTGAATATATACGCTTTTTGTGTCATTTTGGATATAACCCTGTTTGACACTTCTATATCCCTCGGGTATTCCATAGGCAGCATAACAACTGTTTTGCCGTCCTTCGCTATTTTATCGCAGACCTCGGCTATCTTCACAACATAGTCATCGCCGTACATTGCCTTACTCCAATTACGCACGGAAACACCCACAAGCTCCTTATCCGTCGGTATATTCTCATTTTTGAATATATTCCAAGCCTCGGCATCGCTTATTGATGTGAGGTTAAAGGCGGGGTCGGCTGTCACCAGTATATTGGGCTTACTCACGCCTATACTGCGTAGGTCGGCTTCACTTAGTTTTTCACGCAGTGTTATAACATCAACGGTATTGACTACGCTACGCACCAAACGGCGGTTGAAAGCGCCGTTTACGGGACCTATGCCGTTGGCATAGAGCATAACACGCTTACGAAAGAGCTTAGCCATTTTTATTATGCTGAGGTAGTATACAAGTGAACGTGTGCTTGTGCCGTTTTGCAGCAGTGTGCCACCGCCGCTGAGTATGATATCACTCCTACGGATAGCGGTGACTACGTCAAAGACATTAAACCTCTGCACCGATTTTATACCATATTCAGTTTTGGTAAATTCCGGTCTGTAGCTAAGGGCGGTGATGTCAACATCCTTTGCCATTTTACGGATGTTGGTGGTCATTGCTTGAAGTATTGCTTCATCACCACAGTTGCCAAAGCCATGATAGCCCGCTATCAACAAATTAATCATATTAAAAACCTCGTAGGTGGGGTTGAACCACCTGTTTATTTTTTTAAGCTAGTGTAGAAATAATATAAGTTAAAATTTAAAGTATAAAGGAATTTTATAGTTTAAATTTTAATTTATACCGGAGGCTTGAAACCTTTTTCTATCGTAAAAAGGTTTCAAACTTCCAAAAATACTCTTGCAAGAAGATAAGACCTTGGAGGCTCTGCCTCCAAACCTCCGCAAGCCTTTGAAAAGGCTTGACCTAAACTTTATCTCGGCTTCGCCGCTGTTAAGATTAGGTTATCTCTAAGATTATTCTTTAAAATTATTCTTTAAAATTATTCTTTAATTTTTGTCTGTTTATATACCACAGTGACATAATAACGCCTACAAACAGCCAGAAGAGGCTAACCATAAGAGGTGTTTCAAACACGTTTTCAACGCAGTTATGGACTATAACGCCTAACAGTCCGGACATTATGCCTATGCACAGTTCTTTTGTTTTTTTGTCTTCTACCTTAACTGACATCTTTATTGTGCGGTAGGAGTTGATTATTACGCTATACATAAGTATAACAAAGGCTATGAAGCCGACTATACCGCTTTCAACTGCTGTTTTAAGGAAGTAGTTATCCATGTAAAATGTACGTTGATAGCCGCAGTCAAGCATTACTTGAAGGTTATGGTTCATTGCGACTGCACCGCCGAATTGGCCTAACCCTACGCCGAATACGGGGTAGAAGTTAAGTATTCTTAAACCGGTTGACCATCTGACGAGGCGGCCGCCTCTTAAGCTGGACTCGATATATTCGGGGCTGAGCATATAGGCTATTCTGTTGCCTACGCTTGGGACACAGACTACGAGTAGTACAGCTGCTACTATTGCGGGGATGATAAAGCGTTTATCCTTAAGCAGTATATAAAAGCCGCAGGCGAGGGCGAAGCCTATCCATGCGCCTCTTGAGAATGTGAATACAAGGCTTGCACTCATCATAAGTGCAAGGAAGCCAAATATCACTCTACGCTTTTTGTTCTCCTCGGATATGGCGAGTGCCACGGTAATCGGGGTTGAGAGTGTGAGTAGTGAGCCGAAAACATTTGGGCTGGTGAGTATGGAGAATACTCGTGTTCTCACACCGGCTTCGTTTTGGTCTACCCAGCCCTCGGGCATTTCAACGCCTATTGCGTATTGGAACACACCGTGCAGTGCCATAAGGCCTGTTACAAGGGCAAAGCATACCGCTATGCGTCTTGCGCTTTTCTCGTCTTTAACGAGCTGTATAACAACAAAGTACCAGAATATATACTGTACAATAGCTCTGAAGCCCTCCAGACCGATTGAGAAATCAGCGGAGTTAATAAGCAGTACACAGAGCATAGTCACAATAAAAATTATAATAGGCAGGTCCATAGGCGAAACACGCACGCCGCCGTCTTTTCTGTATATCACCCATTTGAAAACACAGAGTAGTACAAGGGCACATAAGAACGCCTCGTCCCAAATG
>CAZUXS010000098.1:0-8148 GCA_964624605.1 uncultured Lachnospiraceae bacterium
TTGCCGAAATAGATGCCAAAAGAATGGATATGATGGATTGCTACATCGGCATAGGCTGCAACGACAACACAGCGGAGCTTGCTGATGTTCCGTCCGAGAAGAACGAAATTTACAGCCGTTGTTATTCAAATCCCGTGCACATGGACGTACGTCTTAAGAAAAAATGGGTTGTTTTGAGATATCCCAACAACTCACTTGCACAGGCTTTCGGTTCAAGTCTTGATGCCTTTGAGGACTTCTATTTCAAGGTTTGTAACTTGGATTACAGCAAAATGAGCAAGGCTATGGATAACCTTGTGGCACTTATGAATAAGACAGACAAGGTTCGCCTTGTGGCAAAGGATACGGATATTTCATTCAGCATAAAGGGCATACCTGCAATCAAGTGTGCAGGCGAAATGAATATACCCGACGGCGAGGTATACACAGCACCCGTAAAGGACAGCATAAACGGTGTAATTCACTATAACACACCGAGTGAATATCAGGGTGTAGGCTTTGAAAATGTACGTTTGGAATTTAAGGACGGCAAGATAGTTAATGCCACCGCAAACGATAACGAAAGAGTGAATGCTATCTTCGATACGGACGAGGGTGCAAGATACGTTGGCGAGTTTGCCATCGGCGTAAACCCATATATCACAAAGCCGATGAAAAATATTCTCTTCGATGAGAAGATAAGCGGCAGCATACACTTCACACCCGGTAATGCCTATGATGATGCCGACAACGGCAACAAGAGTGCAATACACTGGGATTTGGTGCTTATAATGACTCCCGAATACGGCGGCGGAGAAATTTATTTTGATGATGTGCTCATAAGAAAAGACGGCAGATTTGTTATCCCCGAACTTGAGTGCCTTAACCCCGAAAATTTAATGTAATTTTTTGTTAAACTTGTTGCAAATTCCACAAAAATAGTGTAAAATATAGGTAGCAATTTTTATAATCTTATACTCAACAGAGGAGGGTTTCACATGAAAGAAATTATCAAGTCAATTCTCAGTATGGTTAATGAGGGAAAAATCAGTGCCGAGGAGGGTGTAAAGCTGATTACAGCTGTAAGATATGCATATAACCCAACACACGAAACGGCTAAGCACGTTAAATCAAAGGTTAAGAAAGCTGTCAGAGATGCAGAGCCAAAGGTTAAGAAAGCAGCCGAAGTGATATGGGATAAATCCGTTGTTGTTGCAGGCGAAATTTCAAAGGGCGTTAAAAACGTTGCCGATGATATAGGCGAAAAGATAAACAATGCCAAGGAAAATAAGCAGCACAGCAACTCTTATTATGACGATATGGAATTTGTTTATGATGATGCCGATATGGACGATGTCACCGATAACGAGGATTGGTACGAGGACGAGGAATAGCGGAAAGGATTGACACTTATGAAAGAATTAATAATGATGATTCTTAAAATGGTTGATGAGGGCAAAATAACAGCCGATCAGGGCGTAGATCTTATCAAGGCTGTAAGATCAACAGGCATATACACTCACGAAGCAAGTGTGGCAATGAAGAATAAGGTTAAAACTCACGTTAAAAAAGTAATTGACGAGACAGAACCAAAGGTTAAAGCTGCTACTCATAAAATAGTGGAAAAAGGCGGTGAAGTAGCCGAAAGCATATCCAACAGTGTCAAGGATTATCGTGCCAAGAAGGCTGCCGCAATGGCAGAGGAGGAATCATACGACACGGAGGAGGACTACACAGTACCTCCCGAAGTTGAAACTCCGGAAAACGAAACCACCGGGGAGAACGAACTTTAATAAAAATATTGTTTGACATCAGCTGTAATTTGTAGTATATTAATTGGTAGTGGTTATTTATTTACGTTGTAATCGGCAGCTGTTTGTATATAAAACAACGTCTTTCGAGCACCACCAATTATACGGAACAGGAGTTAATTATTATGGCTTTGGATGAAAAAGAAAAACCAACCGATGAAAGCAATATTAACGATGTGAAAGCCGACACAAGCGAAAACACCGTAGGGGAAAAAGTACAAGAAAATGCAGAGGAAAAATTGGATGTCAAAAAAGAGATAATAAGCTGGGTGCAAACCATAGTTTTTGCTTTTATATGCGCATTCATAATCACCCATGTGTTTATAGTCAATGCCCGTGTGCCATCAGCATCAATGGAAACAACCATTATGACAGGCGACAGGCTTATTGCAAACAGGCTTGCATATAAGTTTTCCGAGCCTAAGCGTTTTGATATTGCAGTGTTCAAGTTCCCTGATGACCCCGAACAAAAAACACTCTATATAAAAAGAATCATAGGTCTGCCGGGTGATAAGGTGGAAATTAAGGATAACGAAATTTACATCAATGACAATCCCGAACCTATAGACTCATCTTTTATAAAAGAACCTATGTACACAATAGATGCTGTGTACGAAGTGCCCGAGGACTGTTACTTCATGATGGGTGACAACCGTAACAATTCGGCAGATTCCCGTTTTTGGGAAAATAAATTTGTAAAGAAAGATAAAATACTCGGCAAGGCTGTTTTCAGATACTATCCATTCAATCAGATGGGCAGCATAAGCAATGATAACATAGACACCGAGCAGGGTATTGTTATAACAAGCGAAAATAAAGGAGAATAATAAAATGGCAAAGAAGATTTCAAAAGACATGATTATCAACGAGATTATTCAGGTTGACAGCAACCTTATAGCACTTTTAATGGGTGTTGGTATGCACTGTATCGGCTGTCCATCAGCACAGGGTGAATCACTTGCAGAGGCTTGTATGGTACACGGTCTTGATGCAGACGAAGTTGAAAAGACACTTAACGACTATCTTGCAAAGCAGGAAGCATAAGATTTTTGAACAATGTCAGGCTGTCGCTCAATGCGGCAGCCTTTTTTGATGGAGGTAACATAATGAAAACACTGTATATTTCAGACCTTGACGGCACACTTTTAAATGCCGATGCAAGATTGCCTGACGAAGCGGCACAAAGACTTAACACCCTCATAGATAAGGGGCTTAACTTCACTGTGGCAACGGCAAGAACACAGGCAACCGTTGTGCCTATGCTTTCCAAGCTTATGCTTAAATTGCCCGTTGTGCTTATGAACGGTGCGGCGGTATATAATATTGAAAGTAAGGAATACGTATATACGGCAACATTCGGCAAGGAAGCGGCCGAATATATAGCCAAGACAGCCGAAAAATACGGCGTAAGCGGCTTTTGCTACAACATAAGGGATAATAAGCTTCATACATTCTATGACAATCTAGCCACCGATGCAATGCGAGATTTTTATACTGAAAGAGTGGAAAAATACAAAAAGGAATTTACAAAGGTAAATAACCTGCACGATGCCGCCGATGATTCCACGGTGTATTTTTGCTTTATGAATACAAGGGAAAAGCTTGAAAAACTCTGTGTTGAATTTAGTAAATCAAGCAATATAAAATACGAGTTTTATCCCGATATATACGATGAAAACAACTATTTTCTTGAATTGCTCTCCGTGGAGGCATCCAAAAAGAGCGGTGCTTTGACAGTGAAAAAAATAGCAGAGGCAGATAAAATGGTCGGCTTTGGCGATAATTTGAATGATATACCACTGTTTGAAGCTTGCAATGAATGTTATGCGGTTGAAAATGCAAAATCGGAGCTTAAAAAGATGGCAACCGGATTGACCCAAAGCAATGTGGATAATGGTGTGGTGAAATTTTTAGAGAATATGGTGGAAATTTAAATTTTTTAGGGTGAGGTATTAAACTAAAGGTTATGCCTCACCCTAATTTATCATTCTGCCACCACTCATCCACCGCTAAAGCGGTCCCCCTTCCCTCTAGGGAAGGCTGAAAACAATTCATCTTACATTGTGGTAATATTTTTCGTTAGTTTGGTTAGTTCGGATAATTAGGTCAGTGGAGATGGTTCGAAATCACGGAAGAAAAATCATACGAGACAGAGGGGACGGTTCTTATGTCCCAAATAGTTTACTCCAGCCACACCAATGAAGCGGAAAGATTAATCCGCCAAGCCGTAAGGCTTGCTTTTGCGTAGCAAAAGTTCTGAGTAAAACGGGTGGGTGCAGGGGCAACCCGCCACAAACTTAGATAAACCACAACCCAACAACGCCCCTGCCCGTTAGGGGTTAGCAGTTTTGCTTCGCAAAATGCGAACCACCCGAGGTTTTTGGTTCTTTTTTCCTAAAAAAGAACAATCTTTTTTCTAGATATTTAGGAAAAATGAATTAATCAAAACAAATCTAAAATTGTAGTAGTGATTTTAAAATGGGTATTTTAGTGGTCGGACGGTTCATCCAGATTTATCATTCTGCCACCACTCATCCACCGCTAAAGCGGTCCCCCTTCCCTCTAGGGAAGGCTGAAAACAATTCATCTTACATTGTGGTAATATTTTTCGTTAGTTTGGTTAGTTCGGATAATTAGGTCAGTGGAGATGGTTCGAAATCACGGAAGAAAAATCATACGAGACAGAGGGGACGGTTCTTATGTCCCAAATAGTTTACTCCAGCCACACCAATGAAGCGGAAAGATTAATCCGCCAAGCCGTAAGGCTTGCTTTTGCGTAGCAAAAGTTCTGAGTAAAACGGGTGGGTGCAGGGGCAACCCGCCACAAACTTAGATAAACCACAACCCAACAACGCCACTGCCCGTTAGGGATTCGCAGTTTTGCTTCGCAAAATGCGAACCACCCAAGGTTTTTGGTTCTTTTTTCCTAAAAAAGAACAATCTTTTCTTGCAAGCGTGTCAAATACCGACGCGCAAAAAAATACCGAGGAGCAAAAGCTCCTCGGTAATATCTTAAACCCGAAGGTCTAATTTATATAATTATCTAACAATTAAGCGTTGTAGATAGCTGTTCTTGTTTCTTCATCCCAAGATACTGAAACACCAAGTGCTGTACCAAGAGCTCTGAAAGGAACATACATTCTGCCGTCTGTGATTTCAGCAACAGCGCTGTTTTCCATGATGATAGCTGTACCATCAACAGTCATAACACCTGAACCAGCTGTGAACTGAATGATCTTCTGACCTGAACCAGCAGCGTAAAGGATTGTAGCTGTCTTTGAGTTAGCATCCCACATAATCTTGCTTGATTCATCAGCTGTACCATCAGCCATGCTTTCCTGATCAACACCGATAGCAAGAGCAACGAATCTCAATGGAACCATTGTAGAGTTGTTTGAGATGTAAGCAGCAGCTTCCATTTCAACTTCTTCGCCGTTCATAAGGATCTTAGACTCGCCGATTGTAACTTCTACCTTACCATCAAGAGTACCTGTCTCTGTAGCGATTGAAAGGTAATCCTTAACGTAGATACCATCATCCTTTGCGCCATCGAAGAATGCTCTGTTAGCATCATCTACTGAGCTATCGCCACCCTTGATGTTAGGATACTTAGAATCCATATCAAGATCATCTGTGTAGTTGTTGATAACAGCCTCGTCACCGATCTTAAGATCGTATGTGCCGTAAGGTACTGCACGAGTTGTACCAATCTTAACGTTCTTAACTGTTACTGTAGAAGGCTCTGTGTAAGAAGCTGAATCTACTGTAAATACGATTGAACCGTCAACAGCGTAATCTGAGCTGTGTGAAGTCTTAACATTGCCATCATTGTCGATATCCTGACCGAAGTAACCGTTACCGATCTTGAAGCTCTTATATTCAAGCTCGCCATCAACAACGAGTTCAAGGTCATCATCAGCAAAACCGATTTCGCTTGCGCCGTATGAGCTATCAAGAGCTACAGCTACGTTCTCATCTTCAAGAAGAGCACCTGCAACTGTCTCTGTGATTACAACGTCAGATGTATCCATTGACTGATAACCCATGTTAGCCTTTGTAGCTGTTGTTTCAACTGTTACAGGAGTCTTAACTGTAGCTACTGTTACAGGGCTAAGTGTATCTGCTGCTAAGCCTGCGCCTGCAACGTCAACTGTTACATCACCTTCGAATGAAGCTGCTGCAGAAATCCATAATGAAACACCAAATTCTGATTCATCAGTTGAATCGATAAGGTTTGTGCCATCAAGAGCTTCGATTCTGAGTGTTCTACCATCGTTTACGATAGATGTGTACTCACCGCTGTCAAGGAAGCTGTCGCCACCAACGTTATCTGTATCGTCGATATCGAAACCAAGGATCTTTACGCCCTCAGGAACTGTGAATTCAAGCTTTCTCTGCTGGATCCATGTATCAGCGATTGTTTCACCGAACATAAGCTCAGCTGTCTTGAAATCATCAGCATCAAGATCATCATTTGCAAGATATGTCTGACCTGCAATGATTGTTGTAGGTTCTTCAACAGCCTTCATGTAGAAACCATAGTCAGCTCTTGTAGCAACCTTAACTGTATCTGTTGTTAATGAACCGCCTGAAACTGTTACGTTTACATCGCCCCAGTTCTTGTCATCATCCTTAGCAACGAAAGCAAGCTTCTCGATCTGGATAGCAGCTGCCTTTGATGTGTTACCTGTGAAAACAGTTGGAAGTGTGAACTCAAGCTGATTTTCCTTTGTAAGGTTCTCTGATGTAAGAACGATTGGTGTGAAATCAGGTGAGTTTGTACCAGGTGTGATTACACCGTATACAGTCTGGCCATTGTATGAGTTTGTTGAGAACTCGAAACCGCTGTTAAGCTTTAACTTAACCTTACCCTTTGTGTAATCGAATGTACCTGAAACATCTTCCTTGATTGTAAGAGTTTCATCATCCCAAGAAAGCTTGTTCTCGAATGACTTGATATCATCTGAATCGATTGTTGTTGTTGTGCTACCGCTTGAAGATGTAGCAGAAGCAACTGTGTATGTGCCGCCACCTGAGATTGATGTGCTGTTAGAGTCGATAGAAACCTTAACGTCACCCTCATCAGATGCAACGATAGGAAGTGCGATGTTGTAGCAAACCTTTGCTGTAACACCGAGGTCATTGCTTGTGTTATCTGTGTAAGCTTCAAGTACTGGGAAAAGCTTAACATCAGCTGTTGACTTGCTCTTGAAGTCAATGTAGTATGGAAGGTAGTTGTTTGAACCTGTTACGCCTGCGCCGGCAAGAGCTGTCTTAATAGCTATTTCTTCCTTTGCACCGTATTCCATATCATTCTTGTAGCTAGCCCAAGCTGTTTCCCAAACGCTCTGGTCTGTAGCTGTCTGGTTGTTCTTACCATAGTAGAAATTGTCCTGTGTGATGCCGTCTTCAGCACACTGCTTATTCCATTCCTTAACGTCGAACTTACCGTTCTCTACCTTAAGGATGATTGTTGAATCTGATTCTACTGTATCCTTTGGATAAATCTTCAAACAAACTGGCTTAGAAGGAGTGATAGCCTTATCCTTCTGAACTGTTTCTTTCTTGCTTACCTGGTTTGTTGAACTAGCTGATGCGTTCATAGGAAGCATAGCTGTTGTCATAACCGCTGCTAATAAAAGAGCAATTTTTCTTTTCATTTTATTTCCTCCTTATAGAAACTTTAGTGTAGAGGTTAGCATAATTACCTCATTTACAACTGTTATTATAGCATTGCAAACAAATATAGTCAATACAAAATGTGAATATGTAACAATACTGTAACATTTCTGTTATTTTTGTAAAACAACAGGTGTGTTACACAGGTTACACAACACAGCCTCCGACACCTCGGTACGGAGAGTGACAACCCCAACCCGTTACTTGAGGTGAGCCTTTCAGCCCTTTGTTTGCTTGCTTGATGTTAATATACCACATATTTTTTTTAAAATCAAGTGGTAAAAGTCATTTGTAACTTAACTGTAATATTACCGAAATTATTGAAACACTTTTGAATTTTATTCTCATATATATAAGTAAATTTGGTAAATCAAGGCATATATACGAACGTGATATATAATATACTCAAAGTGTTTTTATTAATTCATTTTTCCTAAATCCCTAGGAAAAGATTGTTCTTTTTTACGAAAAAAGAACCAAAAACGATGGGTGGTTCTTTTTGCCCTCAAAAAGAACAGAGCCGCCATAGGGCAGCCCTGTTCTTTTTCTTCTATATTAATATTCCGAATTATATAGAATATCAATCACTTATATCACTCAACAACTTCGTTATTGAACTTGATATTTGAAACAGTGATATCAGCACATCTTGCTACGTAGAAACCTGCGTAAACAGTAC
>CAZUXS010000099.1:0-8133 GCA_964624605.1 uncultured Lachnospiraceae bacterium
CGATGAACTTTGAACCTGCAGCAACAGCTCTGTCAGCCTGCTCAGGTGTAAGAACTGTACCTGCACCAACAATAAGCTCAGGAACTGCCTCAGCCATTCTCTTGATAGCTTCTTCAGCCTCTGCTGTTCTGAATGTAACTTCCGCACAAGGAATACCACCTGCAACAAGAGCCTTTGCAAGAGGAACTGCCTTTTCTACATCATTGATTGCTATAACAGGTACAATACCAATAGCGCTTAATTTTTCTAATACTTCATTCATTGGAAAAATCCACCTTTCGTAATGTGATTTGCAATTATATTGCTTTCTTATATGATATCACACATTTTGTGTAAAGTCAATAAAGCAATTAAAATTAATGTAATATTTTTGAAATGTTTGAAATATTTGTGAAATATGGATTTTTTGTGTTGTTGTGCATTAATCCCATTTTTTCATAACATCATCCATACTGTATTCAACTAAGTTTTTATTTTCCATATACAGTATTCTGTCACATTCGCTCAATGTTTTTTGCTTATGTGATATAAAAATACAGGTTTTGTTTTTAAGTTCCTTTATGTTTTTGAGAAGCTCCTTTTCCGTGTATTCGTCGAGTGCGGAGGTTGCCTCATCCAAAAGCAGAATAGGAGCATCGCTGAGTATGGCTCGTGCCACGGCTATTCTCTGGATTTGTCCCTCACTCAAACCGAAGCCACGTTCGCCTATAACCGTATCCATTCCCTCGGGGAGAGTGCATATAAAATCCCAAAGCATAGCTTTTTTTGCGGCATATATTATATTTTCGCTATCAGTTTCGGGGCAACAGAAACTTATGTTTTCTCTTATTGTGCCCGATAATATCATATTGCCCTGCGGTACGTAGGCAAAAAGCTTTCTTATGCCTGCCTCAACGGGAAGATTACCGTTTCTTGTCCTAAAATAAAGCTTACCGTTTTTAGGTTCGATAAGTCCCAAAAACAATTTCATGAGTGTGGATTTACCTATGCCCGATGGACCCGCAACCGCAACAAGCTCGCCTTTTTTTATGGTAACATCCGTGTTCTGCAATACGGTATTGTCTTTATATGAAAAGGTAACGTTGTCAATTCTGAAATCCCGTATTTCGTTGTAAATTTCGTTCGCACTTTTATTGTATTCGGTATATTTTTCATCGGGCAATGCTTCAAGTTCCATAAGTCTTTCGGCAGAGGCTATCATTGAATAGAATTGAGGAACAAGTCCGCTTATGTTTTTCATAGGTGCTTGTATTTGGCTGAGTATCTGCAAAAAAGCCGTAAGCGTACCAAAGGTGACAACTCCGAGGCTTATTTGTATTGCACCCCACACAAGTGCCGCATAGTAACTTCCCGAAAAAAGAAGATACACACCCGTGTTTGCGATATTGCTCACTCTCTGTTTTTTGTACATAAGCTCCAAGGCTGTGCGCTGCCTTTTATAAAGGTTGTTGCAAGCATTTTTATCGTTTGCGAATGACTTTATAACAACCAAATTTTCAACACATTCCTGAATGAAAGAACGTATAACGCCGTTTGCTTGTTGAAGCTGCTTGTGAAGATATTTAAAGTGCTTGCTGTATATTTTGCTTGCTCCGAAAATGAATAAACCCAAAACAAGTGCCGCTATAGTAAATTTTCTGTCAATTGCAAAAAGCACAGCCATACCCGCAACAAGCCTTGTGCCAAGGGAGATTGCACTGGGCACGATACCGACCACGCCCTCAACAACAAGGTCAACGTCACTTGTAAATCTGTTGAGTATTTCACCGGAATGAAATTTTGAAACTTCCGTCCACTTCTTTTTTAAAAGTCCGGAAAATACACCCTGCCTTATGCTTATATCTATTTTACCGATTGCCCTTATGACGATATTGCAGTATGCAACATTAAGAGCGGCTTGCAACACAATAACGCCTATTATTTTCATTGCGGCAAACAAAAGGCTGCCGTTGTTGTCGCCCGTTGCGATATCCATAATTTGTTTTGAGAAGAGGGCTAGCATAATGTAACCGAGGGATATCACACCCGTTATTGCCGATAAAAAGACTATCCACCAAAGCTGTTTGCCGGTGTACCGATAAATCCAACGTATTGCTTTCACGGATTTTTCTCTGTTCATATTGACCACCTACTTAAAAGGGCAGACGTTTGTCTGCCCGTAAATTGATTACTTGTTGATTTTTTCTTCGTAAAGTGTTTCGATATATGCAAGAACGAGGGGTGCAACACCCTTTGCATCATTTGAAACAATAGGTTCGCTCATATAATATTCGTATGAACCGTCACGTCTCTTCTTATCTTCGGGGCCGAGACCTGCAACAAGGCAGATACCGTCAAGTTGAAGATGACCGTCAACCTCTGAAAGATATTTCTTGCAAGTGCCGAGGAAAGCTTTTTCACCGTACTTGTAGTATTCTCTGTCAAGTATACCCATGTGAACGGACTTCATAATTGCATAAGCAAAAATGCAACTGCCGCTTGTTTCAAGATAGTTCTTTTCGCAACCACCCTTATCCACAAGCTGATACCACATACCCGTCTCTTCATCCTGATACTTAAGCATGGCATCGATGAGCTCCTTATAGTTGGCACTGAGCTGGTCTTTCTGCTCCTTGTATTCATCGGGCATAATTGCCACGGTATCAATAAGTGCCATTGCATACCAACCCATAGCTCTCAACCAGAAATTCTGTGAAAGACCCGTTGTTTTGTCACACCAGAAAGCTACTCTGCTTTCATCAAAACCGTGGTAGTAAAGACCTGTCTTTTCATCACGCATATTTTTGCGAACATTCATAAACTGGTTGTAGCTGTCCATTACGTTTTTGCAGTTGTTGTATTCAACTTCATACTGCATATAGAAAGGCTGACCCATGTATGTACCGTCAAGCCAAACCTGATTTGGGTAAATTTTCTTGTGCCAGAAATTACCTGAGGCTGTTCTCGGCTGATTTATAACCTGTCCGTAAATTGTGTCAATTGCTTTTCTGTATTTTTCTTTGCCGGTGAGTTTGTAAAGTTCAAAAAGAGTCTTGCCGGCATTAACGTTATCAATATTGTATTCTTTAGGGTCATAAGAGGCTATAGAGCCGTCATCCCTTACAAAATAATCAATGAAGTTATCGGCAAAATCAAGGAATTTTTTATCTTTCTTGATGGCATATAAATCAAGTATAGCTTTAATCATACAACCATCAATGTAGTTCCAGCTGGAAGCCGCACCTTGCTTCAATTTTTCTATATTCCAAATAGGTGCCTGTGGTGTGCTTCTTTCAAGAAGCTGGTCAATGTACTTATCAAGTATTTCCATTTTTATACCTCCGTATATGATATATATATTATTGTAACATATTTATAATTCAATAGCAATGTTTTTTTTAAAATAATTCAAAATATTACAAATTTTTTGACACGGATGTTTCAATTTCATTATAGTATAAAACAGATAGGTATTATGAAAGGAATATATAATATGAAGGATTTGGCTGTTAAATTTCACAGAGAGGGTTGTAATTGCTCACAATGTATTATAAAAGCGTATGCCGTAAAATACGCAAAGAGACTTGACGAAAATTTCTATAAGGCATTGAACGGCATATATAACGGTTTTGGGGTGGGTGCGCTATGCAGTGTTTTTGTTGCCTGCGTTATGGTTTTGTCACTTGAATTTTCGGAGGATGAAATTGCGGAGAAAAGAATGATTTTTTGCAATAAGTTTTACGAAAAATTCGGTGACATAAATTGCTCGAAGCTCAAAAAAGATTATGACAATTGTGAATATATAATAGGAAGTGGGGCGGAAATATTGGAAAATATGATAGATGAAATTGATAGATAATTAGGAAAATAAAAATATATAAAACAGTCTGTATATTTTTTGTATGATATTTATAATTTTTTTGTTGTATAAATATAAATTTTGTGTTACAATACAAACGGAAAGTGTTTTTAAGCAGGTATAATTATGGGGATTATAGATGTGTGTAAAAAAATAATAGAAAAATCCGTAAAAAACGATATATTTTCGCTTGCGAATGCCGTAACGTTCAAATTTATTGTGGGTATTTTCCCATTTTTGATTGCGGCAATCACGCTTTTGAGCTTTTTTAATTTGGATATTACGGGTTTTATACTGAGAATATCAAATAATGTGCCGAAAGAAATAATAGATATGATAGATTATTTTGTTGAGGATGTTGTGAATGTCAAGAGTATAAGCTTGCTTTCCACAAACTTCATAATTGCCATCATAAGTGCTTCTTCCGGCTTTCATCAGATGATAAAGGCTGTAAACAAAATATATAACGTGAAAGAAACAAGAAGTTTTTGGGTTATACGTTTTTTGAGTTTCGTTCTTGTTATTGTGTTTGTGGGTATAATTTTGGTGTCGGTGTACGGTTTTTTGTTTGGTGATAAATTCAATGCTTTGCTTTTGCGCAGACGTATTTTCATGCAGATACCGCCGATACTTAATGCATTTTCAAATGTGCTCATCAATCAGGTAATTGTATTTGTATGCGTGATAATACTATATAAGATTTCACCCAATGCACGTGTGAAATTAAGCAGAACAATACCGGGGGCGGCTTTTGTTACCCTTTCATGGTTCTGCGTTTCAAAGCTTTTTAAGTTTTATATAGATAACTTTGCGAGTTATTCAATATTATACGGAAGCTTGGGCACTATATTTGTATTCGCACTGTGGTTGAATTTGCTCGCCTATATCATATTGCTTGGGGCGCAGATAAACGCTGTGGTCTGTAAAAAAATGTATGTTCAATGAAAAATAAATTAAAAATTGATTATCACTATTAAAAATAAATAAAATTTATGTAAATTTTTTGGTAAATGTGTTGTAATGGAAGTCTGTTTATGATAAAATCATCGTGGAGTGTGGTAACCGTTATTTAAAAATTAAAAATATTGATTATATTTTTTTGAGTAACAAATTTTAGTTACCCCAAAGACATTTTACGGAGGAAATTATTATGGACTATTGGTCAATTTTTGTCGGCTTTGCCGGAGGTTTGGGACTTTTCCTTTACGGTATGCACATTATGGCATCGGGTTTGCAAAAAACAGCCGGAAGCAGTATGAAAAAGATACTTGAAGCACTTACGAAAAACAAGTTTTTAGGTATTTTGCTCGGCGCAGCCGTCACAGCTATTATTCAAAGCTCATCAGCCACAACGGTTATGGTTGTCGGCTTTGTTAATGCGGGATTGTTGGATTTGTCACAGTCCGTAGGCATAATTATGGGTGCAAATATCGGTACAACCATCACAGGTTGGCTCGTATCAGCATCCGAGTGGGCTAAGTTTTTAAAGCCCGAAATGCTTGCACCTATTGCAGCTTTGATTGGTGCGGCTATGATTCTTTTTGCCAAGAAAAACAAGGTGAAGCAAACAGGTGAAATAATTGTCGGTTTCGGTATGCTTTTCATAGGTATTTCAACTATGTCCGCAGGTGTATCACCGCTTAAAAATTCACCCGAATTTGCAAGTATGTTTCAAACATTCGGTTCAAATCCCGTGTTGGGTGTGCTTGTGGGTGCTTTGGTTACGGCTGTTATTCAAAGTTCATCAGCATCCGTCGGCATATTGCAGTCACTTGCCGTAACGGGGCTTGTAAGCTGGGAAGCGGCGGTTTATATAATCATGGGTCAAAATATAGGTACCTGTGTGACGGCACTTCTTTCCGGTTTGGGAGCATCCAAAAATGCGAGAGGTGCATCATATATTCATCTGCTTTTCAACGTAATAGGCAGTATAGTGTTCAGTATTGCAGCCTTTGTATTTTTCAGATTTAACGGTGCAATGGGTGCAAATAATATCTCAATGACGGAGATTTCACTTGTGCATACCGTGTTCAACATTGCAAATACGATTGTGATGTTGCCGTTTTCCGGTTTCCTTGTGAAAATTGCGGGTAAGCTTTCATCCGTCAGAAAGGGTGAAGTGAGTGAGGATGAGCCTATTCATCTTGACGACCGTATTTTGAACACCCCTAATATAGCAATTGAGAATTGTATAAAGGAAATTGTAAGACTCGGCACAATGGCTTATGAAAATTTGCAGCTTGCCTGTGAAACCGTTTTTTCAAGAAACAAGAATGATATTGAAAAAATACTTGAAAGAGAACAGAGTATAGATAACCTCACAAAGGCAATTTCCGCCTATATGTCAAAGCTTTGTTCAACAAATATAAGTTCCGAGGAAAACACAAGGATAACGAAGCTTTTCCATACCGTAAGCGATATGGAAAGAATAGGCGACCGCTGTGAGGATTTGGCTGAATTTACTCAGCTTCTTATAGATGAAGAAATAGAGTTTTCCGAAATAGCAATCGAGGATTTGCAGGAAATGTTCAAGGAATCCACAAAGTGCGTAAGGAATTCGCTTTTCGCTCTTTCCGATAATGACCTTGACTTTGCGGAAAAGGTTATAAAGGAAGAAGAAAAGGTTGATATACTTGAACAGACTATGAGACAAAAGCATATTGACAGACTTTCAAGAAATGAATGTAACCCAATGGGCGGTGTTATATTCCTTGATATACTCTCAAATATGGAGCGTGCCTCAGACCATGCGCTCAATGTGGCTCAAACGGTTATAAAGAACAACAGCAGAGCCGTTTGAAGCAGTTAAACGGTACAAAAATTGTAGACTTGCATAAATAAATTGTGTAAATTTTGTAAAAGATTGTTGAATTAATATGAGGTAAAAATTTGTAAAGTATGTTATAATATTATCAATGTATTAGATAGTAATTGGTATGTGACAGGGGCTTAAGTGTCTGTTGCAGATATCGGATATGCGGTTTTGATGCATAATGAAAAGTGCAAACGCCGATATGAGGAATAATTACCAATGCCCTTTGCAAATCGTGAATGCCGTTTGTATTTTGGGTGTTGATAATACAATTAAATATATATGTAACACAAAAGCGGGATTTGTTGTATGACGAGTTCCACGCTTTCAGAGGTGAAAGGAGAAAATATTATGTTAAACAAGAAAACAGTTGATGATTTACAGGTAAAGGGTAAGAGAGTCCTCGTAAGATGTGACTTTAACGTACCTCTTAACGAGAAGTGCGAAATCACAGACGAGAACAGAATAAACGCTGCTCTTCCTACTATAAAGAAGCTTATTGCAGATGGCGGTAAGGTTATACTTTGTTCACATCTCGGCAAGCCAAAGAACGGCTATGAAGAAGCACTTTCAATGGCTCCCGTAGCAAAGAGACTTTCAGAAAAGCTCGGCATCGAAGTTAAGCTTGCTGATGATAGGGAAGTTGTTGGCGAAAACGCAAGAAAGCTCGTTTCAGAAATGAAGGACGGCGACGTTATTCTTCTTCAGAACACAAGATTCCGTAAGGAAGAAACAAAGAATCTTCCCGAGTTCAGTCAGGACCTTGCAAGCATTGCAGACGTATTCGTAAACGATGCTTTCGGTACAGCACACAGAGCACACTGCTCAACTGTTGGTGTTGCAGAACTTGTTAAGGAAAATGCTGTTGGTTACCTTATCCAGAAGGAACTTGATTTCCTCGGCAATGCCGTTGAAAATCCTGCAAGACCTTTCGCTGCTGTAATCGGTGGTAAGAAGGTATCTGATAAGATTGATGTTATCGAAAGACTTCTTGACAAGGTTGATATCCTTATCATCGGTGGTGGTATGGCATATACATTCTTCAAGGCTCAGGGTCTTGAGATTGGTACAAGTTTGCTTGAAGCAGACAAGATGGACTATGCTCTTGAAATGGTTAAGAAGGCAGAGGCTAAGGGCGTTAAGCTTCTTCTCCCTGTTGATAACCTTGTTACAAAGGACTTCGGTAAGGATGCAGGTCACGTTGTAGACCATACTCAGATTCCTGCTGATGAAGAGGGCGTTGATATCGGTACAGAAACAAGAAAGCTCTTCGCTGATACACTTAAGACTTGTAAGACAGTTCTTTGGAACGGTCCTATGGGTGTATTCGAAGTACCTGCTTATGCAGAAGGTACAAAGGCTGTTGCACAGGCACTTTCTGAAATGACAGACGCTACAACAATCATCGGTGGCGGTGATTCAGCAGCTGCCGTAAACCAGATGGGCTTCGGCGATAAGATGAGCCATATCTCAACAGGTGGCG
>CAZUXS010000100.1:0-8081 GCA_964624605.1 uncultured Lachnospiraceae bacterium
GTTTATTATTCGGCTGAGATATACTTATCTATTATAGTTTGAAGTTCACCGCTCTCCTTAAGCTCGGCAAGTGCGCCGTTTATATCATCAAGGAGTTCTGTGTTATCCATATTGACAGCTATAGCATATTCTTCCTCTGTGAGAGGCTCGTCCAATATAACAATGCCGTCATTTGCCTCAACAAACTTCTGTGCAGGCTGATTATCTATAACAACAGCATCAACCTTATCCTGCTTAAGTGCCAACACGGTTTCTGAACCCTTGTTGAATCTTTCCACGGTTGCACCCTCAATATCACTTGCATAGATGTCGCCCGTTGTACCAAGCTGAACACCTATTCTCTTATTTTCAAGGTCGTCCTTACTCTTTATGTCTGAACCCTCGTTCACTATGATTACCTGTGTTGATGTTGCATAAGGCTCTGTGAAGTTTACCATCTTTTTTCTGTCCTCGGTAACCGTCATACCTGCCATACCCACATCAACCTTACCTGATTGAACGGATGCTATAACGGAATCGAAGTTCATATCTTCAACCTCTGCCGTCATACCGAGTTTTTCGGCAACCGCATCCATAATATCGGCATCTATGCCTACAACCTCTCCGCCCTCTCTGTATTCATAAGGAGGGAACTCCGCATTTGTACCCCAAACAAGCGTGCCGCCTGTTGCCTGTGTGCCATCGGCACTATCCGTTGTTGCAGCAGTGCTACCGCAACCAACCGTCACCATAAGCATCATACCCGCAAATACCAAACTTAAAACTTTTGTAAATTTCTTCATTATAATCTACCTCCGATTTTCGAAATTACCTTTATACCACTATATTACAAATATACTATATAAAATAGTTTATCGTAATATGACATCAAGTAATTATGATATCAAATAATTGAAGTCTCGTCAATATGTAAAGTGTATAGAATTTTTTAATTTTTAGTGCCTGTTTTTCTATTAATATACTCGGCTATAAAATCCGCCGTGCCCTCATATCCAAGCTTACTGCTGTTTATCGACAGCTCGTAATTCCTCGAATCACCCCACTTTCCCTTGCAAAAGTAGTTGTGGTAGGCTTTTCTGGTCTTATCCTGTTGCATAATTATTCTTTCCGCCTCATCAACGGACACATTATCATTCAATCTTTGTGTGCGCTTTATTTTATCATCTTTGTCACCAAGCACAAAAATTGTGATAATTCCTTCATAGTCCTTCAAGACTTCCTCGGAGCACCTGCCCACAATCACAAATGACTTTCCCTCATCGGCAAGCTTACGCATATAGTCAAATTGAATATTTGCTATGTTCACCTCGGGCGAATTGCTGTAACCCCTCACCGTCCTTGAAAAAAGCCGAAGTTTAGGCACTTCATCGTATTTTTCCATGGTTTCGAGGTCAAAATCTTTCTTTAAAGCAATTTCACTCAAAATATTTTTGTCATACAACGGCAAATCAAAATAATCCGACAATTTTTCGGCAATTATGTGCCCTCCGCTGCCGTATTCCCTGCCGATTGAAATAATAAGTTGTTTTTCTCCCATAAAATTCCCCCTTTATTAAAGATAGCGTAACCAAATGCAAGCGGTTGATATAATCAACACAATTACCGTGGCAGGCACAAGTGAAATGCAGTACTTTTTCCAGCTGATGGGATAGCCGTTTTTCGCCGCAACGGACGTACCCACAACATTAGCCGATGCACCAATCGGTGTTGCACTGCCGCCTATATCCGTGCCCATTGAAAGTGACCAAGCAAGCACGGATAAATTCACACCCATTGCCGCCGAAAGGCTCTTTATAACGGGTATCATTGTTGCCGCAAAAGGTATATTGTCTATAAACGCACTCGCCACGGCAGATACCCATATTATGATAGCGGTGAGCAATCTTGCATTGCCGCCGCTCATCTTGCCTATAAAATTTGCAATCACTTCAAGTATACCCGTTTCTTCCAAACCGCCGACAACCACAAAAAGACCTATGAAAAACAGCAGAGTTTTATAATCCACCTTTTTCAAAAGCTTACCTGCCTTTTTTATGTTGACGGCAAGCGTCAAAAGTGCAATAAACGCACCTATAAAGGCAACCGTAAGCCCTGTTTTTGCGTGCGTTATCAAAAGAACGACAGCAAGCAAAAATATAACACAGCTTGCCGCAAAGGCTTTTTTGCTTTCTATAACCGAAGTCGGGTTCGGCAAGGCCGCCGTATTAACATCTTTATTGTTTCTCACAAGTTCTTTACGGAAACATATATAAAAATAGAAAACCGAAACCACAAGTGAAATTGCCGCTATCAAACCCGTATTTGTGAAAAAGTCGGAAAAGGTGTACCCGAGTGACGTACCAACTATTATATTGGGTGGGTCACCGCACATCGTTGCCGAACCGCCCAAATTTGCGCAAAATATCTCCGAAAGTATCATAGGCACGGGGTTAAAGCCCAAAAGCTGTGAAAGCTCCACCGTGACAGCAGCCAAAAACAATATAACAGTTATGCTGTCTATGAACATTGAAAGCACCGCAGACATAACCGTGAAGGTTATAAAAACAGGTATAACCTTGTATTTCACAAGCTTTGCAAAAGCCATGCAAAGCCAGCGGAAAAATCCCGACTCCGCCATGCCCTCAACCATAATCATCATACCCGCTATGAATATGATTGTTGACCAGTTTATGCCGCTTTCCGCACCCTCTGCGCCCATACTTACCCAAAACTGCCTTGTAAATACGGTTTTGAAATTAAGTGTTTGCACAATCGCCTCAAAGCTCTGCATACAGACACCGAAAACAAACACAAGCGTGAGCACCGCACTAAGCAGTGTTATTATGTGACGCTCTATCTTTTCGGTTATTATGAGTGCAAACATTATCAAAAAAATAATTATTGCCGCTATCTGTGCTGCCATAATATACCTCCTCTTTTATTGAAAAATTTATTTGAATTTCTCTATTTCCCCAATTATCAAATCCAAGCCGCTGTTCCAAAACTCCTCATCATAAAGGTCACAGCCTGCGATTTTTGCCACATCTCCAAGCGGAAGTGTGGATGTTTTCCCTAGTAATTTATAGTAAAGAGGAACAAAGTCCCCACCCTCTTTTTCGTATCTTGCATAGAGTGCCTTTGAAAGAAGAACACCGAAAGCATACGGAAAATTATAAAAATTGAAATCGGCATCGTAGTAGTGAGGTTTGCACACCCACATACCACTGTTCAAAAAGTTTTCGTCAAGTCCCTTGCCGTAAGCTTTTTTCTGTGCCTTAAGCATAATTTCATTCATTTCGTTTGCTGAAAGTGAGCCGTTCACCCTCTTATCGAACACTTCACTTTCAAACAAAAATCTGCTGTATATATCCACAACGGATTGTATAAGTCCCTGCAAATCATTTTCCAATATGGCACGAGCCTGCTCACCCTCGGCTTTTTTAAGTGCCGCATTAACCACTATAGCCTCACAAAACGTGGATGCCGTTTCGGCTATGGGCATGGGATAAAAGCTGTTGAGTTCACTCGCATCGTAAAGCAAGGTATCGTGGAAAGCGTGTCCCAATTCATGCGCTATAGTCACCACATCGTTGAATGTGCCACCGAAATTTGTCATAACACGGCTTTGCTTTATAGGGTGAATTGCCTCACAAAAAGCACCGCCGACCTTGCCCTCGGACGGCATAAGGTCTATCCAATTTTCATCAAAAGCCTTTTTTGCAAAATCCCCAAGCTCCTTGCTGAAACCGTAAAAACAATCTATAACAAAGTCCCTAGCCTGCTCCACAGTGAATTTCATATCCTCGCCGATAGGTGCAAAAAGGTCATAAAAAGGAAGTTTGCCGTCATAGCCGAGTATATCAGCCTTTTTTACGAAATACTCTTGCAACTTCGGCAACCTGCTTTCCACAGCCGACCACATTGCCCCGAGTATTTTATCATCAAGCCTTGACTCAATCAAAGTCATTTCAAGCGGTGATTTCCAGCCACGCAAGTTGCAAAGAGTTATAACCTCGCCCTTTATGCCGTTCATTGAAAAAGCGGCTGCACGCTCTATTTTTTTGTAGCCTTCAAGCTCTGCCTCGTAGGCACGTTTTCTCACATTTGCATCGGCACTGTAAGCAAGATTTCTTATCTGTGAAAGCGGCAGATTTTTCACCTCTCCGTCCTCTTCAAAAGGTATTGTGAGCGTAGATGTGAGCTGTTCCCACTGCTTTTGCCAAAGCACCGAACCCGTGTTTTTCATCCTTGCAACAGCTTTTTCAACCTCTGCACTCAAAGTGTGACTTGCCCTGTTTTTCTGTTCCTCCAAGAAAAACTTATGTTCCTCTATTACGGGATAATCTTTCGCCAATGTTTCTATATCCTCAACGCCCTTCAAAAATTCCACAAGTGCCGTATCCTGTTCTGCGGCTGTTGCACTGAGCTGTTCAAGCATATCCGCACTGCGTATGAGTTCTTCATTTGTGGTATCAACCGCAAGACGAAGTGCCACATAAAGTTCAAGCTTACTGTAATATAAAAGCTCATTTTTCATATTAATAAAAGTTTCAAGCTTCGCTCCGTCATTTTCACCGTGAGATGAAAAATTATCCCTTGTCCACAAATTAAGTTCTTCAAGCTTATTTTGGTATTTATTAAAATCATTTTTAAATTCTTTGCTTGTGATATCCGTATAAATATCATCTAAATTCCATTTTGTATTCATGATAATCCCTCCACCTGAATTTTAACATAGTTTTGATGAAATCGTCAAGAAGTTTTTATTTTTGGTATTATAATTTCGGTCAATTTGTATTATACTTTGAAATTCAACTCTTAAAACGGTATTATAAAAAATACACAAAGAAAATATATAAATCCGATGGGTGCTGCCGCTCAATGTTGCAGCACCCATTTTTTATTGAATATAAAGTTTCCGGAGTTAGAGAATATCGGATTGTTGACCCAAAGGATAAAACGGTCAGCGTATATAACTTTGCAAATGATAATATGTGCAAATACACTTTTGCCGATAAAGTTAAGGTCTATATATATGAAGATTTGGAAATTGATTTTTCAAACATACCTAACAACTGATATCAACAGACAATTTCAATTTTAACAACACTTGACAAGCAGGGTGGTTCTTCCGATATCAAAATCAGATAAACCATCCTTTTTTCCTCATTTCAAAACAATAAAAAACAATATTGAAAAACAATTTTTTTGTGGTATAATGTACTTTGACTATAAAAAACAAAGAGTGGAAACAAGTTGACACTCGTAGAAAGAGGTAACAAAATGGAACTTGCATTAATATCGGTCAAACAGATAGCCACAATGTTTATAATAATACTTGTGGGTATAATATGCTACAAAACAAATATTATAAACGAAAAAAGCAACAAAAGCCTTTCGGCGCTTGTGCTCAATGTTGCAAACCCTGCCATTATATTTATGTCCTATCAAGTGAACTTTGAAAAAAAGCTTTTAATCGGTTTGGGATTGGCAGCACTGCTTTCCGCCGTAACCTTTTTTGTAACAATTATAATTTCCAACATATTGGTTGGAAAAAAGAACAACAATGACTTCAACATTGAACGTATAGCCGTTGTGTATTCCAACTGCGGTTTTATGGGTATACCGCTTATAAACGCACTCATAGGCAGTGAGGGTGTATTCTATATTGCAGTATATTTGACGGCATTTAACATACTTTTATGGACACACGGTGTTATACTTATGACAGGTAAAACAAACTTAAAGCAAATGTGTTCATCACTTATAACCCCCTGCATAATTTCCGTTATCCTCGGTGTTGTACTTTTTATCGCAGGCATAAAATTGCCCGAATTTTTAGGCACAGCTGTGGACACACTGGGTTCTATGAACACACCTCTTGCAATGATTGTTGCGGGTGTAACCATAGCACAGACAAATATACTTTCCGCACTCAAAAACAAGAGAGTATATTTTATAACATTCTTAAAACTTATCGTTGTGCCTGTTGTGACTATACTTATAATGATTCCCTGTGCCAAACTCGGCGTGGACAGAAACATATATATGACAATGATAGTTGCTTCTGCTTGCCCCGCAGGTGCGAGCGGCACACTCTTTGCTTTGAGATATAACGGCAATGCACTCTATTCTTCCGAGCTTTTCGGAGTGACAACATTTTTATCCGCCGTAACAATTCCGCTTATAATGATATTTGCGTGTATGTTAGTGTAATAAGGAGGACAATTAGTGAAAATAAGCGAAATAAAAGAAAAATCAAAGGCTATGCTGCCTTATCTTGAACCTAAAAGCTGGAAAGTGGCACTCGGTTTTTATGTGGTAATGGCAATAATTTTAATGTTTAATGCCAAAATAAGCGGTATAAATGCAGATGGCATTTTTATCGTTCTTGTATGGGTGCTTACTCTTATGATATATGCAATCAACCTTGCCGTAAACACCGCCTTTTTGTGGTGGGCAATAGGTGCTTCAAGAGGAGTTTCAGCACCCGCATACGAAATAAAAACCGCTGTAAATAATGTAGGCTCTATATTTTTGGCAAGGCTTGCAGCTGTTGCAATAAGTGCCGTAGCCTCCGTATTTTTGATTATACCGGGGCTTTACTTTATGTACAGCTATGCAATGGTGCCCTATATACTGCATGACGAGCCGGACCTCGGCATAATCGAGCTTCTTCAAAAAAGCCGAAAAATGATGAAAGGCAACAAAATACGTTTTTTTGTTTTCCAGCTTTCATTCATAGGTGAAATACTTATAACAATACTCACACTCGGCATAGCGGGACTATATACCGCGCCTTATATGTATATTGCTTCCGCTATGTTTTATGACACTATAAAGAAAGATTAAACTTTGGTAAAATTTAAATAACAAACACTTTTCGGCAATACATAACGTATTTTGCCACATCATTACAAAATCTTCGATTATATTCTAAAAATAACATTAATTGTCAAAATAATGCGATGATAAACAATAGAAATGTTGTTTTTGATAGGTTATACTAATCTCGTCACTAAAGATAATCAACCAATCGGAGGTTTTATATGGACGTAATCAAAACGGAAAGATTTACTTACGGCAATTTACAATTTGAATTTTATTTACTTAAATGTGACGGCATTTTCCGTTTCTCGGGTTATATAAGTAAAGACAACAATATAACCGAAAGCTGTACCACTCTAGGTATAACCGATGACGAAAAAACGGCAATCCTCATATTTGACACCTTTGTTAAATACAAAGTCAGTCCCTCACATTTTTATTACATAATTGATGAAATCATAAAATAACCCCCGAATAAGGCTCAAAAGCTTTATTTTCGGGGATTATATCAAATTTATTATATATATTCGCATAAATATAAGATAAAAATTATATTTACTGTCACAACACCGTAAATAGGGCTTCCCCACAATTTCGATTGTATTTGTGGAATTATTATTTTTTTATAAATTTCATCAATTATGCACAATATTTAATTTATAAATCATCAAAAATTTACATATACATAAAAATCGATATTTTCAATCACATTTTACGACGTAAAATTTTTATTTTTACATAATTTAAAGCCTGTATTTTCGGCAATTTACAAATTGCTGTCATCTTGTTAACAATAAATTCATTTGACATTTTAAGACAAAAATTATATAATGTAGGTTGTATGAAAATCGAAAGATTCTGAGTCACAATGCGGACCCGTTCGGCGGTGCTATCCTCCGAATGTGTCTGTCGTTATTCTTGAACTTCACAGGAGGAGATACTAAGATGGATATTAGCGGTGGCAATATCAAAATTTTCAGCTGTAACGGCAACAGAGCCTTAGCAGAACAAATTGCTGCAAATCTCGGACTTAAGCTCAGCAACAGCGAGATTAACACATTCAGCGATGGCGAAATAAGTGTAAGACTTAACGAAACTGTAAGAGGTTGCGACGTTTACATTGTTCAGCCCACAAGCAACCCTGTAAACAACAACCTTATGGAGCTTCTCATCACAATCGATGCTGTAAAGAGAGCTTCAGCAAGCAGGATAAATGCGGTTATACCTTACTATGGTTACGCAAGACAGGACAGAAAAGCAAGACCGAGAGATCC
>CAZUXS010000101.1:0-7960 GCA_964624605.1 uncultured Lachnospiraceae bacterium
TTAAGCACACCGGTCATATTTATACAACCGCTTATTATCTCGTCACCTATCTTTGCTTCTCTCGGCAAGCTTTCACCCGTCAAAGCGGCGGTATTGAGTGTTGAATTACCCTCAATAATTGTACCGTCAATAGGCACTTTCTCACCCGGCTGAACCACAATCACACTACCGATTTCGATTTCATCGGGGTCAACCTGTTCAAGATTGCCGTCAACCTCAATGTTGGCATAATCGGGACGTATATCCATAAGCTCGCTTATATTTCGGCGGCTTTTGCCGACAGCGTAACTCTGGAAAAGCTCACCCACCTGATAAAACAGCATAACGGCGATAGCCTCGTTGTAATCACCGCTCTTATCGTAAATTGCAAGTGCAAACGCACCAACGGTTGCAACAGCCATCAAGAAGTTTTCATCAAACACACGGCCGTTCTTTATGCCCTTGAAAGCCTTGTTTAATATGTCGTAGCCTATAACAAGGTACACAACAAGATTAAGTGCAAGATTCAAAACCATAGGCATAGCTACGCCGAATTTCGGAATTACATTCAGCACAACCAACATAAAAAATGCAATCAAAATACGGGTAAGCATCTTTTTTTGCTTTTTATTCATTTAGCTTTCCTCCTTTTAAAAATAATGGGCTGCCACAATATGTGACTGCCCGAATTATGTTTCAAATATCAATTAAAGAAAGATTTCGCAATCGGATTCAACCTTCTTGCAAGCCTTAAGCACATTAGCCATAACAGCCTTTGCATCCTGTCCCTCTTCAAATTCAACAATCATTTTCTGTGTCATAAAGTTAACGGTTGCGTCCTTTACGCCCTCTGTTTTCTTTGTTGCATCCTCCATAAGGTTTGCACAGTTTGCACAGTCTACTTCGATTTTGTAAGTCTTTTTCATAATTAAAATCCTCCCATTTTTTTAATTTTTTCGATAAATAAATGATTAAGCACTTGTTTAATCGTTATGTTTGTAGTATACTATTCTAAGTTAAAAAAGTCAACCGAAATGCACAAATCTTTTCCGTTTGGGATAAAAATATTTCCAAACGGAGCAATAGGAGGATAATTATGGAAGAACACTCTCTGCCCCATAATCACGGGGAGGAAAAAACAATAGCCGAAATACAGCAGCAACTCAAAAAAAGCAATGAATTTGAAATCACAGCCAATGTTTATAAATTACTGGGCGATGCCACAAGATTAAAGATATTTTGGATTTTATGCCACTGCGAAGAATGTGTGCTGAACATTGCAACGCTCATTCAAATGAGCCCACCTGCCGTGTCTCATCACCTTAAACAGTTGAAAGCGGGCAACCTCATCACAAGCAGACGTGTGGGAAAAGAAGTGTACTACAAAGCCGCCGAAACACAGCAAAGCTACATACTGCATATTATGATTGAAAACATAATAGAAATCACTTGCCCACAGCATTAAATCGGGAGGTATAAAATGAAAATCGAGCCTCACAGAAGCATACAAAACAATATACAAATCATAAACCACACAAACCAAGATACAAAAAAAAATATTGTGTTTGAAAACATAAATTCAAATTTCAAAGGCAAGGCAAAAATAGAAAACTATTCACTTTATGACGGCATTGAGCTTTCATTCATAGACATTGTTGCCGATGAATTTTCATTCTGCCACCACTCCTTGCCACACGTTATGGAAATAAACTACTGCAAAAGCGGACGCATAGGCTGGAATTTGAAAAACAACGGTGAAATATATCTCGGTTCGGGGGATTTTTCAATAAACACAATGGATATGTGCAGCACCACTTCAATGAAGCTGCCACTGGGTTATTACAGCGGAATAATAATAAGCATAGACCTAAAAAAGCTTGCCACCGCCCCACCCGAAATTTTAAATGACAGCAATATAAACTGTGACTTTCTTTTGCAAAAATTTTGCGGTGATGAAAATTTCACCACAATTTCGGGCAATGATAAAAGTGACGTTATTTTTTCACATTTCTACACGGAAAAACAACACCTGCAACTTGCCTACTACAAACTAAAGGTGCTTGAACTTATGCTTTATATGTTCACAAGCGATTGCACACCAAGCAAAACCACGGCAACATATCAACCCGACCAAATCGAAACAATAAAATTGATACACTCACAACTTGTTAAAAACCTTGACCAAAGATTTACAATAGAGGAGCTGTCAAAACAGCACCACATAAACCCAACCACCCTCAAATCCGTATTTAAAACGGTCTACGGCACATCGGTGGCGGCTCATATCAAAAAACATAGGATAGAAGCATCAGCAAAACTGCTGACCACAACCGACGAAAGCATTTCTTCAATCGCCAAAAAAGTAGGCTACGAAAGCCAAAGCAAATTTACCACCGCTTTCAAGGAAATGTACGGACTTCTTCCATCCGAATACCGAAAGCAAAATAAATAGTTGCAAAACAAAACATAGGCTGTCACCGCGACAGCCTATGCACAAAATAAAACATAATCATTTTAGGTATTTACACAAAACTCGAAACGGACTAAACGTATTCCCTAAAATCCCATAAGCCTTAATCCATAGACATAATCGTATTTATATCCTCTTCACTCATTCCGAAACGCCTCATTTTTAAGATAAGTCTTTTTCGCTCTTCCGCTCTGCCTTCTTTAAAGCCTAACACCCGGTATACTGCGTATTCTTCTGACAATCCATCTTCTTTGCACGCTTCTCTTGCCCTCTTCATAAGTGCTTCTTCATCATAGTGTACTTCTCTGTACCCCGTGATTTCTACTATAATTGCATCTTCACTCATATTCTTAATTACACCAACTTTCGCCTCTGCAATCTTAATTTCATTCTCCACCTTGTTTCATAGACATAACTTTAATTATATCTTCCTCACTCATTCCAAATTTTGCCAAGTTTACCATCCATTTTTTTCTCTCTTCTTCTCTGCCTTTCTCCCTCTCGCCCCTCATAAGTGATGCCTCATCATGGAGCATTTTTTCTCTATGCCTTGCCATTTCTCTTATCCTGGTATCTTCGCTCATATCCTTAATTACATCAATCTTTGCCGAAATCATTTCCCTTGCCATAATACACTCCCCCTTTTTTATTATTATATCACACCGAAATTATCATTTCAATAACAAAATATCCCCACCACGGAAATTTTCCGCAGTGGGGATGTCATTTTTATTTATTCATTTTATTAACCGCACTTACAATAGCTCTTAAAGAACTCTTTGCAATGTTGGAGCTGAAACCTATACCGAAGTATGAGTTTTGATCCTTATCGTAAATCTGAACGTAGGTGATAGCCTTTGATTTTTTGCCGAAGCTCATTGAGTGCTGGCTGTAGTCAACTATATCAAATTCAACACCGAGTTCATCGTTAAGGCACTTACTGAACGCATCCACGATACCTGTGCCCTTTCCCTTGAAAGTCTTATCTTCGCCGTTGAGTACAACGTCACATTCAAGGTCAACATTCTGCTTTGTTGCCTGCTCATTATAGTGAACAACCATCAAAGGCTCTTTCACATAGTATGTATCAACAAAGAGGTCATAAATTTCCTGTGCATCAAGCTCCTTATCAAGGTCAACGGATCTCTGTGTTACAATAGGTCCGAAGTCAATCTGCATACTCTTTGGAATATGTAAACCGTGAGTATGTTCAAGGATATAGGCAACGCCGCCCTTACCTGACTGGCTGTTGATTCTTATGATAGGGTCGTAGTTTCTGCCAACGTCAACAGGGTCAATAGGAAGATAAGGCACTTCCCAGTGGTCGGGATGCTCAATCATCTTAGCCATACCCTTTTTGATAGCATCCTGATGAGAACCTGAGAAAGCCGTGTATACAAGCTCGCCTGCATAAGGATGACGAGGATGAACGTCCATGCCCGTAGATTCTTCATATATCTTTATACAATCATTTATGTTTGTGAAATCAAGCTCGGGGTCAACACCCTGTGAAAAGAGGTTAAGTGCCATAACCATAATATCGGCATTACCTGTTCTTTCACCGTTACCGAAAAGCGTACCCTCAACTCTGTCCGCACCTGCCATAACACCAAGCTCGGAATCTGCAACGGCCGTACCTCTGTCATTGTGTGAGTGCAAGCTTATGAGTACATTTTCTCTGTACTTCATATTGTTGCAGCAATATTCAATCTGGTCTGCATATATATTAGGTGTAGCCATTTCAACGGTATTTGGAAGATTGATTATTACCTTGTTGTTTTCGCTCGGCTGCCAAACATCAAGCACAGCATTGCAAACATCAACCGCAAAATCAAGCTCTGTGCCGCTGAAACTTTCGGGAGAATATTCAAATCTGAATCTTTCTCTGCCGTATTCGGCTGCCAAATCCCACACAAGCTGAGCACCTGAAACGGCAAGTGCCTTTATCTCATCCATAGGCTTGTTGAAAACAACTTCTCTCTGGAGAGTTGAAGTTGAATTGTAAAGGTGAACTATAGCCTTATGACAACCCTCAAGTGCTTCAAATGTCTTTCTTATGATATGTTCACGGCTCTGTGTAAGAACCTGAATTGTAACGTCCTCGGGTATAAGATTTTGCTCTATAAGTGTACGACAGAACTGATATTCCGTGTCACTTGCTGCGGGGAAACCAACCTCAATTTCCTTAAAACCTATATTCACAAGGTACTTGAAAAACTTAATCTTCTGTTCCAAGTTCATAGGCTTCACAAGTGCCTGATTGCCGTCACGAAGGTCAACACTGCACCATATAGGAGCTTTTGTAATCACCTTTGAAGGCCACTGTCTGTTTTCAAGCTTAACCTGTGGAAAAGGTTTGTAGCGGTTAAATTTCATTGTCTGCATTTTTCTCTCTCCTCACATTTTTATAGTAAAATTAATTATTTCAACACGCATCAAAATTTAAAAAGGCTTCATCTCTGCTGTTAGAGACGAAGCCGTATGTCCGTGGTACCACTCTGATTCATTACAAAAGTAATGCACTTTACGGGATACGAATATATATCCCTGCCGCTGTATCGGTCGGCATCCGTCAAAACCTACTCATACCATAAGCATTTTCAGCCTGCCACTCAAAGGCGAGTTCGGTATTTGCCCGTTATTGCCTTGCACCAAACGGCAACTCTCTGAAAATCAACACAAAAACCTACTATTCCTCATCATTGTGTTACCAAATCTTCCTGATGTTAATAGTAATGATAACATATAATCAATGTATTGTCAAGTGGTAAATGCTCAAAAATCGGTAATTCACATTTATGAATCACTAAATCTTATTTTTTTATTATTTTTTGCCCCCAAATGTGTGTAAAAAGCATTGATTTTGATTATTAATATATGTTATAATAAGTAGGATTTAATACTCAAATACTTAAATGAAAGGAAAATCACAATGAAAAAAAGAATTATATCATTATTACTCGGTACGGTACTTACGGCAGGTCTTTTTGTCGGCTGTGGTGCAAACGCCACACCGGATAACGGCACAGACACACAAAGCGAAGCAAGTGCGGACGGCGAAAGCTACACAATAGGCATAGGTCAGTTTGCTCTTCACCCATCACTTGATAACTGCCGTGAGGGCTTTTTGGAGGGACTTGCCGAAAACGGCATAGTTGAGGGAGAAAACCTCACAGTTGACTATCAGAACGCAAATGCAGACACAAGCATAGCAAATCAGATTGCTCAATCATTTGCGGCAGATAACAATGACCTTGTTTGCGGCATTGCAACACCTATTGCCATGGCTGAATACAATGCTTGCAGTGCAAAGGGCACACCCGTTATTTTCACAGCTGTTACAGACCCTATCAGCGCACAGCTTGCAAATGAGGACGGCACACCCGTTGGTGAAGTTACGGGCACAAGTGATAAGCTCGCAATCGATGCACAGCTTAACATGATAAGAGAGTTTATGCCCGATGCAAAGAAGATAGGCATAATATACAGCACAAGCGAAACAAATTCCGTAAGTGCAATTGAAGAATATAAGCAGCTTGCACCTAACTACGGCTTTGAGATTGTTGAAAGCGGTATCAGCCAGAGTTCCGATATTCCACTTGCGGCTGCCGACATAGTTTCAAAGGTTGATTGTATATCAAACCTCACAGACAACACCGTTGTTGAAAGCCTTCAAACACTCCTTGATGCGGCAAACGGTGCAAACATCCCCGTTTTCGGCAGTGAAATCGAACAGGTTAAAAACGGCTGTGTAGCTTCCGAGGGTATTGACTATGTTGCACTTGGCAAGCAGACCGGCGCTATGGCTGCAAAGGTACTCAAAGGCGAGGCTAAGGCTTCAGAATTGAACTATGAAACAATAAGCGAATATAAACTTTACATCAACAACGACGTTCTTGCAAACTTCGGCTTAGCTGTTCCCGATTCACTTGCAGACGGCGCAATTGATGCAAATACGGTGGAATAAAATGGCATTGATAATAAGCGTGCTGGAGCAAGGATTCATATATTCAATACTTGCTCTCGGCATATATATAACCTATAAAATACTTGATTTCCCCGACCTTTCCGTAGACAGCACATTCCCGCTCGGTGCGGCAATAACAGCTGTTATGATTACGAAGGGTGTCAATCCATGGCTGACACTGCCTGCCTGTGTTGCCGCAGGCGCTCTTGCAGGCTTTGTGACGGGCATAATACACGTTAAGCTTAAGGTGCGTGACTTGCTTTCCGGCATAATCACAATGACGATTCTCTATTCAATAAATCTGCACATTGCAGGCGGAAAAGCAAACGTACCTATATTTGCAAACGACAACATATTCACGCTGTCACCATTTGCAAACTTTGCAGGCAATTTTAACACCGTGCTTGTAATATTTTTGGTGGCTCTTGTGGCAAAAATTTTGCTTGATGTTTATATGAAAACCAAGAGCGGCTATCTTCTCAGGTGTGTCGGCGACAATCAAAATGTTGTTACCTCACTTGCAAAGGACAGCGGCACGGTTAAAATATTGGGACTTACAATAGCAAACGCACTCGTTGCGCTTGCAGGCGGTGTAATGTGTCAGCAACAGAGATTTTTTGATATATCAATGGGTACGGGTACACTTGTAATAGGGCTTGCCTCCGTAATAATAGGTACAAACCTTTTCAAAAACGTATCATTCATGAAAGCAACAACAGCTGTTTTCATAGGTTCTTTGATATATAAAGCCTGTGTTGCAATTGCAATAAAAATGGGACTTCAAGCAATTGATATGAAGTTAATCACAGGTGTCCTCTTCCTTGCTATTCTTGTAATAGGTAATTTCAGAAAGGGGGCAGAAAAATGATAGAACTCAAAAACATTTCAAAAACTTTCAATGCGGGTACGGTGAATGAGTCAAAACTTTTCGACAACTTCAACCTTACAATAAAAGATAATGATTTTGTGAGTGTCATAGGCAGCAACGGTTCGGGCAAAACAACAACTTTGAACATAATCTGCGGTTCAATCCCGATTGACAGTGGCGAGGTTGTTATAGACGGCGTTGTTATAAATAAGCTCAAAGAATTTCAGCGCTATCGCAAGATAGGCAGAGTTTATCAAAATCCGTCAATGGGCACTTGCCCCTCAATGACAATAACCGAAAATATGTCAATAGCCGATAACAAGGGCAAAACATTCGGCTTAACATGGGGCACAAACAAGAAAAGAATTGAGTATTACAGAGAAATGCTCAGCCAACTCGGTCTCGGTCTGGAGGATAAAATGGACGTTAAAGTCGGTCTTTTATCCGGCGGTCAAAGACAGGCTATGGCACTTTTGATGACCGTTATGACACCGATTGATATGCTCATTTTGGACGAGCACACAGCCGCACTCGACCCGAAAACGGCAGAAATAATTATGGAACTCACCTATAAAATTGTAAAGGATATGAACCTCACAACACTTATGGTAACTCATAACCTTAAATACGCACTCGAATACGGCAACCGCCTCATTATGATGCACGAGGGAAACGC
>CAZUXS010000102.1:0-5497 GCA_964624605.1 uncultured Lachnospiraceae bacterium
GGTGAGTTTCATCTATTTTATTTACAAACTCAATATTAGCCTTTCTTGGGAATACATCTGCAACTTCCAAAACGGGACCGTATTTTTCAACAGCAAAGTCCTCAACCTTATCTTCTATAAAAGCAACTGCGTGTGGATTACCCATTGAAACACAGGTGAAATCAAACTCTCTGTCGTGAGAAGTGAGCTTCACACCCATAATATCTTCACTTGATACAGGTATAGTTGCAGGCTCAAGTATAGGCTCGCCCATATCAACGGTAAGCATTTCAGCCTTACCCTCGCTGTCACATTCAATATGTATAACCTTTACACCCGCAAGTGACTCCATTCTGACAACATCCTTTGGCACTATGCCCCTATCATGCACATACTTACCTACACATCTTGTTGCATTACCGCACATTTCAGCCTCACTACCGTCCGGATTATACATGTGCATAGCACAGTCATTCTCCGGATTTTCGGGTGGGCATATAAGTACAAGTCCGTCTGAACCTATACCAAAATGTCTGTTGCTTATAAGAGGTGCTATCTGCTGTGGATTTTCCACCTTTTCCTCGAAGCAATTGACATAAACATAGTCATTGCCGCAACCGTGCATCTTAGTAAACTTCATACAATCATCTCCAATCAATTTTATTGGAATGAGTATAACACAAAATTGCCGCAAACTCAACATATTTTTCTTGAAATTTATATAGATTTATTATAAAATATAAACATAAGCATTTTCTTTACAGGAGGCTAAACAATGAAATCAATAGTTTTGACGGGCGGCGGCACCGCAGGTCACGTCACCCCCAACCTTGCACTCATACCATATTTGAAAGAAGCAGGGTTTGAAGTGAACTATATCGGCAGCAAAACCGGTATGGAAAAGGAAATAATAGAACGACATAAAATACCGTATTACGGCATAAATTCGGGCAAACTCCGCAGATATGTGGACGTGAAAAACTTGACCGATGTTTTTAAGGTGGTAAAGGGCATAGGCGAAGCAACCGCAGTTTTGCATAAGCTCAAACCGGACGTTGTGTTTTCAAAGGGTGGTTTTGTTGCCGTACCCGTTGTTATAGGTGCATACCTCAACAAAATACCCGTTATCTGCCATGAGTCCGATATCACACCCGGCTTGGCGAATAAAATCGCCATTCCGTTTGCAAAGGCTGTTTGTGCCACCTTCCCCGAAGCAGTGGAAAATATAGGCAAGGATAAAGCCATTTTAACGGGCACACCGATAAGGGATATACTTTTCAAAGGCAAAAAAGACAAAGGTCTTGCACTCTGTGATTTTGCGGAGCAAAAGCCCGTTTTACTTGTTATGGGCGGCTCACAAGGCTCTGTTAAGGTAAACACCGCTATCCGCACACTGCTGCCGGAGCTTTTGAAAACCTACAACGTAATCCACCTCTGTGGAAAGGGTAACAAAGACGAAAACCTTGAAACCACACAGGGCTACAAGCAATTTGAATACATCTCAGCCGAGATGCCCGATATACTCGCCGCAGCGGATATAGTAGTCAGCCGTGCAGGCTCTAATGCCATTTGCGAGCTTTGGGCATTACACAAACCAATGCTGCTTATACCACTCTCCAAAAGAGCCAGCCGAGGCGACCAAATACTTAATGCCGAAAGCTTCAGAAAGCAAGGCTTTGCCGAGGTATGCGACGAGGACGAAATGACAGACGAGTCATTGCTTAAGGCTATTAACTCACTCTACGAAAACAGAGAGAAGTATATAACCACTATGTCCTCAACCGACCTTGCAAACGGTGTTGAGGAAGTTATGGACGTAATACTTAAAACAGTTGTGTAAAGACCTTGGAGGCTCCGCCTCCAAACCACCGCAAGCCTTTAAAAAGGCTTGACCTAAACTTTTACTTTCGGAAAGCTACGCTTTCCGAGTGGGAGCCGCCTTACTAATCTAAACGCCCGGCGAAGCCGATAGAAAAGTTTTCGCCCAGCCTTTTTTAAAAGGCTGGTGGGGTATGGGGCAACGCCCCATGTTGCCGCAAAGAGTATTTTGAAAGGTTTGGAAAACTTTTACGATAGAAAAGTTTTCCAATTTGTAAGTAATAAGCAACACATCAATCATACATAAACGGAGGAAAACAAAATGAAAAAAGCAATTTTAACCGCTATTGCCATAATGGCACTTAGCACAACAGCATTTGCAGGTGAAGTAAACGTAGTTGTAAACGACAACCCTATTGATGCACAGGGCACAATCGTAGACGGAAGAACACTTGTGCCTGTAAGAGGTATATTTGAGGAACTCGGCTACACAGTTGATTTTGATGCCGAAACAAAGACAGCAACCCTCACAAACGGCAGCAAATCGGTTGCTATGACAAACGGCGAAAGCTCATTCACTGTAAACGGCGAGGAAGTAACACCCGACGTACCACAGCAGATAATAGACGGCAGATTTATGCTCCCACTTCGTGCAGTTGGCGAGGCTATTGGTGCGGAAGTAAACTGGGACGGCGACACAAAGACCGCTTCAATAAAGAAGAAAAAGGGTCTTACCGTTGTTGAAACTCAGGTGCTTGGATAAAAAGTAAAATAAGTAGTTGATTTTATCAAGAAATAGTAGTATAATATAGTTACAAAAGGGAAAAGCGAGTACCGGAAATACTCGCTTCTACCCCGTCAAAATGACTAAGCACCCACTTGAAAGGTGGTTGGTCAGCTAAAAATCTGGAAATGTAGGATTTTCACCTACGAATCAGACTGCTGTCCTATTCGCAATTGGAGCGGTCTTTTTCATTACGACGTACTTTATAAGAGAAAAAATCCCGAACAAGGCACACAGCTTTGTTTGGGATTTTTTTTGTGCTAAAAATATAAGTTTGGCAGTAAATGTCACTTAACTTTTTGTATAATAATGTTAAGTAAATTATCAGTCAAAATCAAGCGTTTATACGGCGTGCAAAGATTTCCTAATCCTTGTGAGATAATTATACGATATTATCAATTATTTGTCAATAGCTTGTAAAATAAGCCGTTTAAAAAATGACGCACTTAACATTATTATACAAAATGTAAAATGGAGGTAAAATTATGAGTACAACACAACCAATTCGTTCTTATGCGGACATTCAAAAACTAAAAAATTACTATTTAGAGAAGGAGGCGTACAGGGATTATCTGTTAGTCTGTGTTTGTCTTAACACGGCACTGCGAATAAATGACGTGCTAAATTTGAAATGGTCTGATTTACTTTTGCAAAGTTCCGGCAGAGTAAAAACACATATAAAAATCACAGAGACAAAAACAGGCAAACAAACGATAATAAAAATCAACAAAGCCCTAAAACGTGCAATAAAATTGTATATTAAAAACTCAGGCATACAAAGCGACTATGTATTCACAAACCAAAGAGGCGGAAAGCTTTCAAGAGTGAGTGCTTTTTCAATAATAAAAAACGGAGGAAAGGCAATAAACCTGGAATATGAAATCTCCTGCCACTCCCTGCGTAAAACATTCGGCTATCACGCTTGGAAAATGGGTACACCCCCTGCCGTTTTAATGCAGATATACAATCATTCCAGTTATAATATAACAAAAAGATATTTGGGAATTGCACAAGAGGATAAGGATAGGGTTTACGGAACTGTAAGTTTATAATGATTGGAGGTTTGAAAAATGAAATTAAAATTACTCAACACTATATCGGCTATTGGTATCATTTCAACTTTATTTCTTAGTTCAACTGTAATTTCAGCCGAACAAACCATAACGTTATCGGTGGATGGAAATGAGGTTGAAATGGATGTTCCTCCTCAAATTATATCAGGGAGGACTATGGTACCTCTGAGAGCAATGTTTGAAAGCATAGGTGCCAGAGTCATTTATGACCCCGAGGATAAAACGATTGTTGCAATTAAAGGTGATAAAGTGGTTACAATGACTATTGACTACGAATACATCGACATAAACGGAGACAAAACAGAAATGGATTGTCCCCCTGTTATAATCGATGGCAGAACACTTGCACCCGCACGTTATTCAGCAGAAGCATTTGATTACGATGTTTCTTGGGATGCCGAAAATAAGGCTGTGCAGCTTGTTCAACGTCAGGAAACCACAACCGAAACAACTACGGAAGCCACGACGGAAGAAACTACACAAACGACAACCAAAATCACAACAACAGAAGCTACAACCCAAACCACGACAGAAGCTACAACCGAGGCTACAACAAAGGTTGTCTCATCATCAATTTACAGCGATACTCCCGTATGTGGAGAGGGTATATATCTTGTCGGCACAGATATTGAGCCCGGTCAATACAGATTGGTTTCAGACTCTTCAAACGGATATTACTGTATAGGCTCCGACCCTATGTGTAATTCTATTATATCCAATGACAACTTCGGAACCTATGGTGTTATGGAGCTTGTAAGCGGTGAATATGTAAAATTATCAAGATGCAATGCATACAGATTAAAAAATTCAATTAAGGTTGACCCCGTAGGCAAAGGATATGTGCACGGTTCATTCCTTGTAGGCTATGACATTTCAAAGGGTATGCACAGAATTGAAGCTGCATCCGGTGGATATTATTGCATATATGACAGAGTCGGCGGTTCAATTGTAACAAATGATAATTTTACCGGAACTGTAACGGTAGAAGTTGAGGATGGTCAGGTATTAACCGTAAATCGTTCTCGCATTACTCGATAAATAAAATGAAATTTTTTGAATCCTTATGTATTAAAAAGATTCAAGACATTCTATAAGGAGGTCTTTTATATGAAATTAAAAAAATTTATGGCTGTGATTATTTCATTTGCTATGTTGACGGGAACATTGAATTGTGCTTATGCACAAGATAATGTTATTAAAAATTCAGAAATTCAAAAAGAAAGCATTGAAAACATTTTGTCCGAGGACAAAACTCAAAACAATAATTCCGAGGATTTATTTTCGGATATAAACAACATAATGAACAACATTAATAATAACATAGAAGCATACAACAACACCGATACCCTAGATAAAAATGAATTGGAAGAAACACTCCATTCAATGTACGGAAAAGACGAAGATGATTTAAATACAGATAGCAATGATGATAATTTGTCTCCTTTTGCCATAAGTTATTATACGGGTACACTTATACCTACATTTACGTACGTCACAGGCGTATCATCAAAAGGAACAAATTATTTAGATAATGGTGCAAAATATTATATATATACATATTCTTCAAAAACTACAGCAACTTATATGGCATATCTCGAATCTATCTACGGATTTAGTTTATACTCAAAGAAAGTTGCCAGTGATAGTTCATACGTAATTTATACTTTTAAAAAAGGCTCTCAGTGTGCTATAGTTAGTGTTAATTTTACCTTAAAACAAACATGGGTTACTCCATTCACTAGTAGTACCTCAACTACAACCACTACTACTAAAGCTACTACAACTACCACTAAAGCTACTACAACTACCACTAAAGCTACTACAACTACCACTAAAGCTACTA
>CAZUXS010000102.1:5597-7781 GCA_964624605.1 uncultured Lachnospiraceae bacterium
ACTAAAGCTACTACAACTACCACTAAAGCTACTACAACTACCACTAAAGCTACTACAACTACCACAACAGAAGCCACAACAGAATCAACCACATCCAAAACAACCGAATCAAGCACGGAATTGACAACTTCATCCACTTCCACACCAAAATTGGTAAACGGAGTTTATCAAATTTCCTCTGCAAGTGATTTGGTATGGTTTGCAAATAAGGTAAACAGTGGCAGTTCTTCAATAAAAGGTGAACTGACAAAATCAATTAATCTTTATGGTATAGATTGGACACCTATAGGTAATACAAGTTCCAAATATTTCGGCGGAGAATTTGACGGAAACAATTATACCATAAGCAATCTAAGTTTAACAAGCGACAACAATTTTTTAGGATTATTCGGATATACTATTTATGCTAAAATTTCAAACGTGAACCTTAAAAATTGTAAAATTACTTATAATCCGTCAAATACATCTACCTCATCAACAAGTTACGCAGGTGGAATATGTGCTAGAGGTAGTAACTCACAAATAAAAAATTGTACTGTAAGCGGAACAATTTCAGGAGCAACTGCTACCGGTGGCATTATTGGTTGGCTTTATAGCTCTACAGCAACAGTAAGCGATTGTAATAACGCTGCAACTGTCAAAGGCGCTTCTATGGCAGGAGGTATAGCAGGTTCACTGGGACATAGTAATGTTCTTTATTGCGGTGGTTTTGTTTCTGATTGTCAAAACAGCGGCAATATATCAGCTACAGA
This sequence comes from uncultured Lachnospiraceae bacterium, assembly GCA_964624605.1. GTDB lineage: Bacteria > Bacillota > Clostridia > Lachnospirales > CAG-274 > CAZUXS01. The sequence goes on from CAZUXS010000102.1 coordinate 6,350, forward strand.
TTCAGACGGAGATGTTGGAGGTATAGTAGGATATGCTGACTCTTTAGGTAGCATATCATTATCATCAAACTACGGAACAATAACAGGAAAACGTACAGCCGGTGGCATTTGTGGATATTTTACCGGAATCGAAGTAGGTGGTTGCAGCAACTTCGGAAATGTGAAGGAAGGAACTCTTGCAACAGGCGGTATAACCGGATATTTATCCACAACAGTAATTGATTGTTTAAATCAAGGCAATGTAAGCAACACAAGCAGTCAAAACAAAGGTGTCGGTGGAATTACCGGTATGTTTAATTCGGCATATATTTCATATTGTTACAACACCGGAGTAATAGACAACAAAGGGGATTATGATTCTCCTATAGCCGGAAGTTATAATTCTGCATCTGAAGACCTCTTAAGTACTAATATATTTTTTAATGCCTATTTGGATTCCACAAATCAATATTCAAATATGCATTACACAGGTGCGCAAAGTTTCAGTGAAAATGAATTCAACGATGGTACGGTTTGCTATTATATAAATGCTGTCGGCACACGTAGCAATTTTTATCAAACATTAAACAGTGACAAATATCCTGTTCTTGACAGCAATCACAGTGCTGTTTACTATCAAAATAACGATTACCCATTCTACTACTATAACTTAGTAAATGGTCAAAAAGTAACATTCAGTGGTCTTAATAGTGATAATAACAGCGGTAATAACAGCGATAATAATACTGATACTAAATCATTCACCTACGGTGATGCAACCGGTGACGGCATTATAACCGCCAACGATGCCGCAATGATTTTGCAAAAATCACTCAACGACAACTTTATTACAGATTTAGAGAATAGCACATCCGATTACAAAAAATATTTGGATGTAGATGGTGACAACTCAATTACAGCCAACGATGCCGCACTTGTACTTCAAAAATCATTGAACTACGATTTTGTATTTCCGTGTGAGGGATAAAACATCAATCAAACAGCAAAACATTACACAAAAAAACGGGGATTGGCTCTCGCCAATCCCTTTCTCATTAAATAAATTCTTCTTCCGTTGTTTCCGCAACTTCCGTTTCATTCATCACTTTTCTGAACTCATCGCCGGAAACCTTTTCCTTTTCCATAAGCAGCTTAGCTGTTCTATGGAGTGCGTCCTCATTTTCGGAGAGTATTCTCCTTGCCTCGGAGTATGCGTTATCTATTATCCTCTTTACCTCGGCATCGATTTTCTTTGCGACCTCCTCGCTGTAATTTCTGGTGTGACCTATGTCATTACCCAAAAATACCTCGTGGCCGTCATCGCCGTAGAGTATAGGTCCGAGCTCCTCACTCATGCCGTAACGCATAACCATTTCTCTGGCGTGCTGGCTGGCGTGCTGAATATCACCGCTTGCACCCTGTGTGTAATCGCCGAATATCATTTCTTCCGCAA
>CAZUXS010000103.1:0-7752 GCA_964624605.1 uncultured Lachnospiraceae bacterium
GTTCTGTGAGAATGCCTGTTTTGGCAATTTCTCTTATTGTCATCATTGTTGGTTTGTTATTCATTAAATTCACCTCACACTTAGTTATTTTGCAAAAATTATTATACATCATTTAGTGAGCTGTGTCAATACATAAAATAGCACTTAGTTAGTTAAAATTATAAAAAATAAAAAAATACAATACAAATACTCACATATTTATTGACAAAAATAACAGTTGGTGATATTATGTTAGATGAGGTGATACTATGTTTAAAGAAAGATTAAAAGAACTAAGAAAAATCAACAATATAACACAAGCACAATTGGCAGAAAAGTTAGGTGTTGCCAGCGGCACAGTAGCGATGTGGGAAACAGGCAAAAGAGAACCCAATTTTGATATGCTTGAAAAACTGTCAGATGTTTTCGATAGAAATATAGGGTACATTATTGGTCGTTCAAATGATTCTTCATCTGTGAAGCTAACTGAAGAAGATGTAAAACAAATGTCAAAGTGGGCTATAGAAGAAGATTATGCAGAAACCATTATGAAATATCTTAGATTGGATTATAGAGCTAAATTAGCTGTAGAAGCTCTCATAAATGCAGAGTTTAATATATGTAGAAATGAGGATACTTTGCTTTCCAGAGACCTGTTTCTTCTTGATGTTAGGGTTAAAAAGGAAGAATAAATTACACAAATTTATGGTGAAATTCAAGCATATTTTCTTTTTTGAAATCTATTGACTTATATCGTATAAAGAGTGATATATAGTAATGGAAAATACAATTTTCCGAAAAAACACATATAGAAAGAGAGGATTGCTTTATGCCAAGTATAAAAAAGCGTGGTGATACATTTCGCATAATGGTTTCATTAGGCTACGATATGTATGGAAAGCAGATACGAAAAACAACCACATATAAACCGCCTGACAATGTTACCGAGGGCAAGGCTGAAAAGCTGGCAACGGCTTATGCTTATGAGTTTGAAAAGCAATGTCAAGGAATGCTCAACCTAAACGAGAATATAAGGTTCTCCGAATTGGTTGAATGGTATTATGACCAAATTGCTCCGCACAAGCTGAAAGAAAATACCATATATAATAACAGAAGAATGCTTGACTTGTATGTGCTGCCACACATAGGCAACTTAAAGCTGAAAGACATTACAACGGCAAGGATTGATGCCTTGTTTAATCAGCTTTACCGCAGCGGAAGAACTACCGAAAAGTACAAGCTGAAAAGTCCTGACTTTATACCTTACGGAACACACAGACCGATTGCAAGAATATCGGGCGTGAATGTAAACACTATAAAGGACGCAATTGACGGAAAGGGTGTTTTAAAGTCAACAGCTGAAAGGCTGTCAAAGGCTTTAGGCAAAAGACTGAACGAGGTTTTTGTGTTTGAAGAGTGTGAAGAAAAAGGTCTTGAAGCAGGTTCTATTGCAAGAATCAGAACCGCTTTGTCTCCGATTTTTTCAACAGCGGTAAAGAAAGAAATAATTCAAAAGAACCCTGTGTTCAATGCTACTACCATAAAGGGTGAGGAGAAAGAAAAGGAATTTCTTAATGCCGAACAATGTAAGGAAATTTTGAAAATAGTCGATGAAATGACAAATCCACAGTGTGCTAAGGCAATAAAAACCTTGTTGTATACAGGAATGAGAGTCGGTGAGCTTACTGGCTTGCACTGGGATGAGGTTGACTTCGATAACGGAATAATAACGGTCAAGTACAACCTTTACAGAGCTAATGGCGAATATAAGCTTTCGACACCAAAGACCAAAAGCAGTGCCAGAGTTATTGCTTTGCCGCCGCAACTTATAGAGCTATTGAAAGAGCAAAAGGAATGGCAAGAAAAACGCAAGCAAGAAGTTGGTGACAGATGGATTGAACGAAATGCGGTATTCACTGGTGAGTATGGCGAATACATGAGCAAGAGCTACATAAACCTTGCATTCAAGAAATTCCTTAAAAAACACGATTTCCCCGATGTTCATATCCACGATTTAAGACACGCAAATGCTTCGTTGCTCATAAATATGGGAGTGCCTGTCAAGGTTATATCGGAGCATTTGGGACATTCCAACACTCTGACAACCGAAAACATATATGCACATATATTCAATGAAACAAGAACAAAGGCTTCCAAAGCTATAAGCAAGGCACTTACCTTTGAAGATGTAAGCAACCTTACGGAATAGTTTTGTACAGAAAATAATGTGCAGACACATTTTAAACACCAAACCTTTTGAAAAACTACAGTTTCTTGAAAGATTTGGTGTTTATTTGGTGTTTAAACCTCTTAAAAAACACTTAACGAAACTAAACAAAACACATCTGCTGTTCCCAAGAAACCGCAGAAAAAGGGGTATTACGGGAAGTTATGAAACGATGCTAATGAATGGAAGTTGTGCTTGAAAAAGAAAATATTTGGAGTTTTGACCCGAAAGTAGGCTTGTTATTAAGCATAATGAGCAGTCTTGCTCAAGAAGAAAGTCGTTCGATTTCCGAAAATGTTAAATGGGGTGTGAGAAAGAGAATGGCGGATGGAAAGGTGAGTATTCCATATAGTTCATTTATGGGATACGATAAGGGAGAAGACGGTAATCTTGTTATTAATGAAGAACAGGCTGTGGTGGTGAGAAAGATTTTCAAGCTGTTCCTTGATGGCTTAACTCCATACAGTATAGCTAAAAGACTGACAGAAGAAGGGATACCGACAGTTAGGGGAAAGAGCAAATGGAACGACAAAACAATTAAAGGAATGTTATCCAATGAAAAATTTAAGGGAGATGCCTTATTACAAAAGGGCTATATAGCAGATTTTCTTTCAAAAAAATATAAGAAAAATGATGGTTCGGTGCCGCAATATTATGTTGAAAAAAATCACGAAGCTATTATTGAACCTGAAATTTTCGATTTGGTTCAAAGAGAGTTAGAAAGACGAAGCAAACATAAATGCAGGTACAGTGGGGTAGGGATGTTTGCAAGCAAAATAAAGTGCGGTGAGTGTGGCAACTGGTATGGTTCAAAGGTATGGCACTCCAACAGCAAATACAAGAAAACAATATATCAGTGCAACAAAAAATTCAAAGAAAAATGTAATACTCCACATCTGTATGAAGATGATATAAAAAACTTGTTTATTAAGGCAATAAATAAACTTTTTTCTAACAAAACCGAATTGTTGGAAAACCTAAAAATTATACTTAAAACACTGACTGATGATGTACAACTTAAGGAAAAAGAAAAAAGGCTTTATAACGAAGTGACATTCTTAGTTGCAGATATCCAAAATTGCATAACCGAAAATGCAAGAACTGCATTGAACCAAATCGATTACTTAGCAAGGTACAATGCAATGGTTGAGCAATATGAAAGTAAAAAGGAAGAACTTGAAAAGGTAACGGCACAAATAACAGAACGAAAAGAAAGAGCCGAGAATTTGAAAAATTTCATCAAAACGCTAAAAAAACAAGAAACCTTTGTATCTGAATTTGATGAAACATTGTGGAGTAGTTTGATTGATTACATAACGGTTTACGACAAGAATAGGATTGTGTTTACATTTAAGGATGGAACGGAAATAGAAGCATAAAGTGAAAGGGTGCAGATTAGCCAGTAGTTTAGCTAAAATGCACCCTAATTTTTTATTTGCACCCTTTTAAAAATGAAATGCACCCAAGGATTTAGAGTTGCACCCTTTTGAAAATAAAATGCACCCAACATTTTTAGTTTGAACCCTTTAGAAAAAGGAAAGGTTATATTGTATCAAATTCAAGGGTAAAGGGGATTTGCTTTTAATTCATCAGCCTTTCAATGATTATTATGGTACATATCGTGCTATGGAGGAGGCTTACAAGGCAGGTAAGGTAAAGGCAATAGGTGTATCAAATTTCTATCCCGACAGATTTATTGATATTGCAAACTTTTGCGAAATAGTACCCGCTGTAAATCAAGTTGAAACTCATGTATTTCAGCAACAGAAGATAGCCAAAGATGTAATGAAGAAATATGGTACACAGATTGAATCTTGGGGTCCTTTTGCAGAAGGTAAAAATGATTATTTCAATAATCCCGTATTAAAAGAAATCGGCGAAAAATATGGCAAGAGTATTGCACAGACAGCACTTCGTTTTCTTCTTCAAAGTGGTGTTGTAGTTATTCCGAAGTCTACACATAAGGAAAGAATGGAAGAAAACTTCAATGTATTTGATTTTAAATTAACCGATGAGGATATGAAGAAGATTGAGGCACTTGACGGCGGAGAAAGTCTTTTCTTCTCACACTATGACCCTCAGACGGTTGAATGGTTTATGTCATTTTCAAAATAATAACCGAGATGGGATGTGATATGGGGTATGGTAAGTAGGTTAAAGACTGTATGCAATTTATGGTATGGCTTTATATCGTGTTTGGACATTGACAACTGTAATATTTTGATTTGACGGGCATATATAATTTAATTTTTTAATTGATAATTTATTATTATAATTGGACTTTTAAATGAAAAGTTGGTATAATAAAAGTACGGAAACAATAATAAGTGTTTGTTGATAAACATATCAACTATTAAACGGAGGTAATGAATTATGACAATTATTGAAGAATTAGAAGCTCGTCAGCAACTTAAAGCATTGGTAGATAACTATGCAACAGAATCCGATAAAAATAATCAAGATTACTATACGGAAATATTTCTTAAAGATTGCCATGTAAAAGTTTATTTTAACAATGTTGTGGGAATGGATTTCACAAATGTGGACGATATGATTAAGGCTTATAAGAGCTTTGGTGCGGCAAAGGAATCATTCCACATGAATGGTCAGCAGATTGTGGAATTTCAGGACGATACGCACGCAACCAGCACTTGTTATGCTCTTGCTCACCTTGTAAATGAGGTTGACGGCGTTGATAAGCTCACTGTACACGGTGTGCGTTACTACGATAAATATGTTAAAATTGACGGTCGTTGGTTTATATCCGAAAGAGAACAGTATTTTGTATTTTCAGATACAAGAACGGTTGAAAAATAATTATTGAGGGCGGGAAAAATCCGCCCTTTTTTAAACAGGAATTTCCGTGTTATTTTTATATAAGCCTTGCAGAATTTTTACAAAGTCTTTTACAGATTGTCTTGTGTCGTTATTGTGAGTACATAAAACGCAGGATATGGTTTCGTTGCAATCAAAAGGAGTCCATGCAAATTCATTATTATGGTCATTCAAAAATCCCGGAGCAAGGCAAATGCCACGGTGAGTTGCAACATTTGTAAGAGTTGTTTCGTGGTCGGGACTGTTAAAATAGTCAAGTTTCACTTCACTTAAAACACGCTGTTGAACAATCTGCAATGTCGGAGGTGAACCGCCGCCAACCATCAGGGTTCTCCCTATTAAGTCTTTAGTTGTTATTATATCCTTTTTTGCAAGCACATCACCGGTTTCTGTTATAAGGTAAATTTCGCTTTCAAAAAGCTTATGTACTTTGATATTGGGAATATATCGTATATCTTCGGCAAGTGCAAACACAATATCTTGTTCACCACGCAAAAAAGCATCAATATTGTTTAACGGTATAAATTTTGGCGATACAGATACGGAGGGATGCATTTTTAAAAATTCGGTTATTGCTTTCGGAAGAAAATATATTGCCGAACGCATAGGCAAACCTATGCTTATATCCTCCTTATATTTTATACTGAAATTTTGCCCCTGTTCAATCGCATTTTTTAATTGATTTTTTATGCTTCTCAGAGTTGTGCAAAACTGCTGTCCTGCGGGTGTAAGTGAAACACTCTTTCCCGTACGGTCAAATATATTAAAGCCTATTTCTTCCTCTGCAAGCTTGATTTGATATGTGAGAGTAGGCTGAGAAATAAACATATTTTCGGCAGCTCTGTTAAAATTGAGAGTTTGTGAAAGTTCAAGTATATAATCTATTTGTTTTGTAGTCATATAATCACTCGCTTATTTAAAAATTAAATTGTAAATTATGTTTTTTAATTGGATAATTTTAGTATAACATAGTAAAATTAATTTGTAAATATAATGTATTGAAATATAGATAGAAAGAAGGGGAATTTTATGTCAAAAAATTTAATTATTTATTATTCAAGAAAAGGTCAAAATTATGTAAACGGAAGTATTAAAAATCTTTCAAAGGGCAATACGGAATATACTGCCGAGTTTATACAAAAAGCCGTTGGTGGTGATTTGTTTGAGATTGAAACGGTTAAGGAATATTCCGAGGATTATTATGAGTGTATTGATGATGCTAAGGCAGAGCTTAATGCAAAGGCAAGACCGGAATTGAAAAACTACATTGACGATATATCATACTATGATAATATTTTTATTTGCGGACCGAATTGGTGGGGTACTTTCCCAATGGCAATATTTACACAGCTTGAAAAGCTTGATTTTACAGGCAAAAAGGTTATGACACTTGTAACGCACGAAGGCAGTGGACTTGGAAGTGCGGAAAGGGATTTAAAGAGGTTGTGTAAGGGAACGGAATTTGGAAAAGGACTTGCCGTTCATGGAGCTGATGCATCAAAGTCCGAGAAAGTTGTTGCGAATTGGGCAAAAGAATCAATATGAGTGATAAAGAACGAATTTCTGTGTTATATGGTGAAATGTATGAAGGAATGATAAATAAAGACAGATTAATTCTTAATACAGTTCTTTCGGATAGTTTTGTACTTGAACATATAACGGGAATGAAACAATCAAAACAAGAATTTATACATTGTATTGAAATCGGTATTCTTAATATTATTCGGAGAAAACCGAAAATATTGAGGTAAGCATATATGAGAATTCTGCTGTCATTATCGGACAAAGCAAGGTAACTGCCTCTGTTTTCGGAGGAAGAAAACATATATGGAATTTACAACTTGCAATAGAGGCATTGAATGAAAATGGAAAATGGATGTTTATACGGGCAAAGGCATCCGTTTATTGATAACTAAGTAAATTTTGATTGATTTGCAAATAAAAAATGTAAAATAGAATTATAAAAGATAAAGGAGCGTTTGATATGGCTGAAAAAACACTTATTATTTATTATTCTCAGGCAAGGGGAAACACAAAAAGAATTGCCGAAAAGATACATAATACTAAAGGCTTTGATATTGTGAGGATTGAAACGGAAGTGCCTTACACAGGCAGTTATGAGGAGATTGTGGATCAAGGTCAAAGAGAAGTTGAAAGCGGTTACAAGCCAAAAATAAGCCCTTTGGGCGTGGATATAAGCGAGTACGACAGAATTATAATCGGTACACCGACTTGGTGGTACACTATGGCACCGGCGGTTTTAAGCTTTATATCACAAACGGATTTAACAGGCAAGACTGTTGTTCCATTTATGACTCACGGTGGTTGGCAAGGTCATTTAATGAAAGATATAAAAAAGGTTTGCAAAAATGCGAATGTGGAAAATGAGTTTTCGGTTCAATTCGATTCCACAGGTGGTGATGTGTTAATTACAAATGAAGCGGATATCGATAAATGGATTGAAACATTATAAAGATTTTAAATTCGGGAGGTGGATTTTTATGAAAGATGTGGTTCTTTGGATGGGTGCAGGTCAGATTGGTATGGCTATTGCAAGAAGAATAGGCTTCGGCAAGAAAATTGTTGTGGGTGATAAAAATATCGATAACGCAAATGCGATTGCTAAAATTATGAATGATGCGGGCTTTGATGTTACGGCTGTTGAAACGGATATATCTTCAAGGGCATCTATACTTAATCTTATTGCAGAG
>CAZUXS010000104.1:0-7727 GCA_964624605.1 uncultured Lachnospiraceae bacterium
CTGCACCTGAAATAGCCTGATATGTACAAGCAAGCACTTCTGTGATACCAAACTTCTTAAGTGGGTGAAGTGCAGGCACATAGCTCTGGATTGAACAATTTGACTTAACTGCAATGAAGCCCTTCTTTGTGCCAAGTCTCTTTCTCTGTGCATTTATGATTTCGATATGCTCGGGGTTAATCTCGGGCACTACCATAGGCACATCATCAGTATGTCTGTGTGCTGAATTGTTACTTACAACAGGTACTTCAGCCTTAGCATACTTTTCTTCAAGTGCCTTTATATCTTCCTTGTTCATATTTACTGCACAGAAAACGAAGTCAACCTTTTCCGCAATCTTATCTATATCCTTTTCGGCATCGTAAACAACAAGTGAACCGATGTTTTCGGGAATAGGCTGGTCCTTGAATGCCCATCTGTCACCTATAGCTTCCTTAAGTGGCTTACCTGCTGAACGACCGCTTGCCGCAACAGCAACCACATTAAACCAAGGGTGATTGCTAAGCAAAAGTGAAAATCTCTGACCAACCATACCTGTTGCACCGATGATACCAACATTAAACTTCTTCATTTTAAGTTTCTCCTTATATAAATTATAATTTTATTAAATTACAAGATAAAAAAAGATTGACACTAATAAAGCGTCAATCTGTGCGTATACTCACATATCACAGATAGCTCTCCATTAGTTTTTTCTAATGACAGTCGCAGGGCTGTTAACCAAGCGACCGGAAAGCACAGTGCAGACCTGTACCGACCTCGGCAGTTTTCCCTTTCGCCTTGCTTCTTCTGTTTCTGCAACATCCGCAAAGCTACTGATTAAACCTGCACCTCTATCTTATAATCTATTATCTTTATCATATCACTAACGACAATAGTTGTCAATACATAATCGTTTAATTTCACAAATAAATATAAAAAAGTTGTCACCAAATTAGGCAACAACCTTTTAATATCACAATTTCACTTGTTACGTCGACTAATGACAACAGAGGACAGTTTTTTCACTTCGAGCTCTGCTCATCCGAGACAGTGGCTCACTTATGCCACCCCGTAAAACGGGTGGGTGCAGGGGCAACCCGCCACATACTCCGCTGAGCCGACGCAGCACACCGCCCCTGCCCGTTAGGGGTTTGGGGCGAATTCGGAACGCCCCAAGGTTTTTGGTTCTTTTTGCCCTCAAAAAGAACAATCTTTTCCTAGGAATTAAGAAAAAATAAATTAATAAAACCCAATCTAAAATTAATCAAAACATAAGTAAACTACTGCAACCGCTATTTATTATAATATTTTACTTCTTACTTCTCCACTTAAGAAGTAGAGCGGAATTTATAATCACCAAAACCGAACCTGCATTATGCACCAAAGCCCCCACAATCGGATTAAGCACTCCCGTTATAGCAAGCACTATTGCAATAAAATTAAGCCCCATTGAAAAACTTAAATTAAGTTTTATTGTACTCATCATTCTTTTTGACAACGCAAAAAGATGCGGCAACTCCCTCACTTCATCGTCAATCAAGGCAATATCTGCGGCATCAACGGCTATATCCGTGCCCACGCCGCCCATGGCAATACCCACATCGGCTTTCTTAAGTGCGGGCGCATCGTTTATACCGTCACCAATCATACAAATTCTGAAATCATTTTTTTGATACTCATCTATATAACCCAGCTTATCCTCGGGCAGACAACTTGCGTGTATCTCGGTTATTCCCAATTTACCGCCTATTGTTTGAGCGGAATTTATGTTATCACCCGTAAGCAACACGGGTTGCACACCCATATCATTGAGTGCCTTTGCCATCCCACCACTTTCCTCTCTAACCGTGTCGGAAAGTGCGGCATAACCCGAAAATATACCGTCAATTGCAACATACACCACGGTAGAACCCTCATTCAGATAATTGAGCACATCTGTAGTTATGCTTTCGGGCAACTTAACATTATTTGAGGCAAGCAATTTTTCATTTCCCGCAATCACTTTTTTGCCATCAATATTTGCCGTCACGCCCTCGCCCGGAATCATTTTGAAATCAGTGACTTTTTGCAAAGTCTTTCCCGTAGCTTTGTAACATGAAACAACAGCTTTGCCCAAGGGGTGCTCGGAAAGCTGTTCCGTTGAAGCTAGAATACCATATAATTCATCATCCGTCATTTCTTTCAATATGCTATGCACAGCCGTAACTTTCGGCACGCCGTATGTAAGAGTTCCCGTTTTGTCAATTGTGATTTTTGAAACGGTTGCAAGTCGCTCCAGTGCATCGCCCTCTTTCACGAGAAAACCATGCTTTGTTGCATTTCCTATTGCCGCCATTATAGCGGTTGGTGTTGCAAGCACAAGCGCACAGGGGCAAAATACAACAAGTATTGTCACCGCACGTATGATTTCACCTGTCACAATCCAAGTGACAGCGGCGGCAGTAAGCGCAATAACCACAATCCAAGTTGCCCATCTATCCGCAAGCCCGACTATTTTCGCCTTGCCCGCATCGGCAGAACTCACAAGCCTTATCATTCTCTGTATGGAGCTGTCCTCGCCAACCTTTTCGGCTCTCATTTCAAACGCACCGAATTGATTTACAGTTCCGCTTGAAACATTATCACCAACGGTTTTATCCACAGGCAGTGATTCTCCCGTCATAACAGCTTGATTGATGGATGTCTGTCCCGAAACAATCACACCGTCAACGGGAATTGTTTCACCTGCCAAAACTCTTATTATATCACCGATTTTAACATCTTTTGCCTGCACCGTTTTTTCAACACCGCCCGTTATAACTCTGGCAGTTTGAGGTGTGAGCTTAACAAGCTTTTCTATGCCCTCCCTTGCCTTTGCCACCGTCAAATCTTCAAGCAAAGCACCAAGCTGCATAATAACGGCAACTTCACCTGCGGCAAAAAACTCGCCTATGCAAACGGAGGCTATCAACGCAAGCGACACAAGCACATCGGCTTTTATATCAAATTCCGTCACAAGACCTATAATCGCCTCCAGTATTATGGGTAAGCCGCAGAGAATAATGGCAATCCAAGCAATATCAAACGGCAGAGGAATTAAATCAAAAAAGCTTACAAAAAGAGCCACGGCGGATATTATCAAAAACACAACATCCCTTTTTGTACCTCCCCACTCCGTCAATTTTTCCAATTTTAAAATAGCTTTTTTCATAACAAGCCTTCTTTCGACAATATTTTATACCTATGGGGGTATGTGTATATTATACATATAGGGGTATAGGTTTGTCAACGCATAAAAATAAAAAGCCGCATTTTTATGCAGCTTTCACAAAAAATCATATAAATTTTATCCCATATTGGCAAAACGCTCAACAGCCTTTGTAAAATCCTCAATGGTTTTATCCGCATCGCCGTGCTCCAAACCATCTTTTACACAATGCTTTATATGCCCCTCAAGAACAATTTGCCCGCATTTATGAATTGCGGATTTAACCGCATTCATCTGTGAAAGAATGTCCTCGCAAGGTATATCCTCGTCAATCATTCGCTCTATAGCCTGAATTTGCCCTGCAATTTTCCTAAGTCGCCTGTGTAAATTTTCCGAATCCATACACTGTTTCATTTCAACACCTCCGTATTCTTGGGAGTTACCACCATAATAATACTATTTTTAAAGAAATTTGTCAATTGTATTAACCAAACTTTTCACGGTTTTTAACTCATTCAAAAACCGTGAACTTTTTGCCAAAAAGCCTTGATTTTTTCTTAAAACAGTATTAAAATAAAATTATTTAAAAACTTAGGAAAAATATATGAGGTGAGTTGTTATGAAAGTTTTGGTAACCGGCGGTACGGGTTATTTGGGACAAAATATATGCCTTGCACTGTCTGATTGCGGTCACGAGGCTGTTATTATTGACCCGTCGCCATTATCCAACAAATTAAAAATTCCGGGTTGCTATTATTATAAGGCATCCATAACGGACAGATTTGCAATTGAAAGAATATTGCAGGAACATAAGGATATTGAATGTGTTATTCACTGCGTAACAATGGGTACGGTTGAGCAATCCGTTACCGATCCGTACGTATACTACAACATGAATGTAATGCGTTCAATTGAGCTTTTTTACATCTTAAAAGAATATAACATCAAAAAAGTTATATTCTCATCATCCGCACTTGTTTATGACACCGTGCCGGGCTTTATGGTTACGGAGCGTTCACCGATTAAGCCCAGAAATCCATTCGGCAGAGGTAAATATATGACCGAAATGATATTGAAGGATTTTTGCAATGCTTACGGCATAAAGTGTATATCAATGCGTTATTTCAACCCTGTCGGTGTTGACCCCAAAGGTCGTTGCCTGCTTCTTAAAAGAAACAGCATGACATCAAATCTGCTTGCCAGACTTCTTTCAATACTCTACTATGAAGAAAAGAGTTTTGTTATCTCCGGTACCGATTGGGAAACTCGTGACGGCACTTGCATAAGAGATTATGTTCATGCATGGGACGTGGCTATGGCAAATGTCAAAACCGTTGAAAACTTCGATTCAGCTTTTGAAAAAGCAGGCGAAGAATACAGCAACTATCTTTCAATGAACATCGGTTCGGGCGTTGATGTTACCGTTCGTGAGTTCATAATGGCATTTGAAAATGTTACGGGTGAAAAAATACGTACAATTGCAGGTCAAAGACGTCAAGGCGATGTTGCAGGCAGCTATGCAAATATTTCACTTGCAAAGCGTGCAATTGATTGGGAGCCGAAGCTCACAATTGAAGATGCCATACTTGATATGATTAACTATGAAGAAAAGGTTGATTTGTTGTAATGCAACAATCGGTAATTGATTTATGAAAAATACAGCAAAAAAAAATACGGAACTTATTTTGTCGGGGGATATGGTCAAGGCTGTATTCTCCCTTTCAATTCCCATTGTGATAAACAATTTCATACAAACCATGTATAACCTTACGGATACGTATTGGCTGGGTAAACTCGGCACAAATGAAATGGCGGCAATTTCGCTTGTTTCGCCCGTGCAAAATATGATAGTTTCATTCGGTCAAGGGCTTACACTTGCAGGCTCTATACTTATTTCACAGTATATAGGCGCAAGAGATAAGAAAAATGCTGTCGGTATGGCTAATCAAATTTTTGTCTGTTCGCTCATTTTTGCCCTTGTGTGTGCCGCAGTATGTTTCGGTGGTACGCCCGCCCTTGTCAACTGGCTGGGTGCAACGGGTGATGTAAATGCTTACAGCCGAACGTATTTGCAAATAGTCCTCTGTGACCTGCCGTTTTTGTTTATGATAAATATATATTCGGCTGTCAGCCAAGGTCAAGGCGACACAATAAAACCGATGCAGCTTAATTTGCTCGGCATACTCCTCAATATGATAATGGACCCGCTTTTTATTATGGTGTTCAAATGGGGTATTGCAGGTGCGGCTTTCGCCACAATGGCGGCAAAAGTGCCTTGTGCGGTGATTGCCTTTATATTGCTTACGTCCAAAAAAAGCGATATCCGCATATCATTAAAAGGTTTTCGTTTTGATATGCGCAAACTTGAAAAAATCGCCAAAATAGGCTTACCCACCGCAATAGGAAGTTCAACAATGCAGTTCGGCTTTTTGCTTATGACAAAAAACGTGCTTGTCTACGGTGATGAAGCCATGGCGGCTTACGGCATAGGCAACAGAATAAACGGCATAATAACAATGCCCTCAAACGCAATAGGCTCCGCAACGGCTACAATCGCAGGGCAGAACATAGGTGCAGGACAAATTGACAGAGTTGAGGACGGCTACAAAAAAGCAAGACTCATAGCCGTGATTTTCCTCTTCGTTGCAGGTATGATTCTTTCAAGAAATTTCATATCAACGGGAATTGTGAAAATATTCTCTCACGATGCAACAGTTATCCCAATGGCGGCAGAGTTCCTCTCAATTATGGCTTTCTGGTGCTGGACAAACGGCATCTACAACACCACAACAGGCTTATTCAACGGCACAGGCAACACAGTTGTGACAATGATTGTGGACGCATCAAGGCTGTGGGTATTCCGCTTCGCAACACTCTATGTTTGCAGTCACTTTTTGGGTATGCAGGAACAAAGCGTTTGGTACAGCGTTGTGGCAAGTAATGGTATATGCTCACTCATACTTTGGATATTATATAAAATCAAACTTTGGAAAAAGAATTGTTAAACATAAAAAGACAGGATTGCACCGTGCATATCCTGTCTTTTTACCGTATTTCATTAAATATTAAACCAAATCAAGAAAATCAACCATACTCAATTTCACCTGTTGAGAGGTCAACATCTATTATTTCATCAACAAGTCCACTACTTTCGCCGTCAACAACTTCCACATGGCTTAACTTAACCACAGCAGTATTGTCATTTTTGATTTCAACATCACAATATTCTTCGTAACTGTATTTAATTGACTTAACGTCGGAAGCATCATATTCCTTTTTTGCTTCGCCCGTATAGCTTGACAAGAAAGAATCGGCAGTCTTTTTCGCTGACCTTTCAAGTTGTGTGTTAAGACCTGAAATGAAAGTCGCATCACCCTCAAACTGAGGATAATTAACTTTTGCATCTATACAAGGGTCACCGTCTGCACCTAATGCATTAACCTCATAAGTGAGGACTGAATAAGTTATTTTGCTCTCCTCTGTTTTGCCGGTCTCTGTTTTACCGGTTTCTGTTTTGCTCGTATCTGTTGTTTGAACATCATCGTCCCAATCCACTTCTGCAAAGTCTTCGTCCCAACCTGTTATTCGTGCAAGTTCCTCATCACTAATTCTTGCACCGTTGTAAACGCCGTAATTTGCCCAATAAACAGACTCACCATCGATTGTATACAATATGGAAATAACACCGCCGTTATTATATTTAAAAGTATAATCTATTGTTATTTTGCTCATACCGCTTGTGTTATATTTTGCAATGGAAATAGCCTTTTCTGCGATATCATTTTTAATATTCTTATTCAAAGTTTTTACCGCAGAGTAATTATCGGTAATAACAGGATATTTGTATTTTACTCTTGATGTTTTGCCGTTAGTCGTATCGCTTTCCG
This sequence comes from uncultured Lachnospiraceae bacterium, assembly GCA_964624605.1. Classification (GTDB taxonomy): domain Bacteria; phylum Bacillota; class Clostridia; order Lachnospirales; family CAG-274; genus CAZUXS01. The sequence continues at coordinate 7,057 of CAZUXS010000104.1, forward strand.
TAGTATATTTTACAACTACCGGAATTTCATCACTAACTTTCGTTGTGGTTGTAGTTGATTTTTTGGTAGAACTGCTTGAAGATTTTTTTGAAGATTTGCTTGAAGTCTTTTTTGTAGTTGTGCTTGAAGATGAACTTGCGGATGTGCTCTTAGATGTAATCTTCTCTGCTTCTTCGTTTTCTTTGTCCCAACCTACTATTTGTGCAAATTCTTCATCATCAAGCCTTGCACCGCTGTTAATGGCATAATGCTGCCAATAAACAGCCTCGTCATTGATTGTATACATTATGGTAATAAGACCACCTTCATTGTAGTACATATTGCAATCTATTGTTATTTTACTCTTGCCTGTTGCGTTGTTATCCGCAACGGAAGCAGCCACTTCATTAATATCATCTTCAATATTCTTGTTCAAAATATCTGCGGCAGTGTATATATCGGTAACAACAGGGTGTGTGTATGTTACTTCCGATATCGTGCCGGCAACCGTATCGGTTTCCGTATTATATTTTACGCTTGCGGGAGCTTCACCGGTAACTTGCGGTGTGTTTACGGTTACTGTTCTTGTAGCGTTATTCCAATTTACTTCTGCACCGATACTCTCTGAAAGTATACGCAAAGGCACCATAGTTCTGCCGTTTATAATCTGTGCAGGCACATCACTTTGAATT
>CAZUXS010000105.1:0-7690 GCA_964624605.1 uncultured Lachnospiraceae bacterium
CTTATTTCCACAGTGCCTATAATACCCGTTTTTCTGCCTACGCTGCCAAGCACACTTTCAACAAAATATGTAGTGCTTGTTTTGCCGTTTGTGCCCGTAACACCCACCAAATTAAACTTTGATGACGGGTCGCCGTAAAAATTCTTAGCCATAACGGCAAGTGCCGCTCTGGAATTTTCAACCTTGAAAGCCGTGATACCCTCGGGCAGTGCACAATCCCTTTCAATCAGCACGGCAGGGCAACCGTTTTCCGCTGCGGACGGTATAAATTTGTGGGCATCCACGCTCATACCCACCATGGCAACAAAAATAACGCCCTGTGTTGCACGTCTGGAATCTATTGTCATATCATTAATTTCTATATCGGTTGAGCCTTGCACAAGCTCACCTTTTACATTTTTTAAAATATCGGATAACTTCATAAGAACCTCCCTATGTAAAAAAACTCGGGTTTTTAATTAAAGTCTGATAACCCACCCTTTATTATACACCAAAAATTTCAATCTGTATATAGTATTATTTTACTCTTTTGATTAATTTTTTCATTTTTTTGCGGAAACTGCGACATTATCGTTTTACCCTCACCCTCCACAACAACATTAAGTCCCTGTTTTGTCAAATTTTGCTTAACCTCCGTAACACTCATACCCGTATAATCTTCAATTGTTACGGATGCAACTCCGTCCATTTTAAGTTCCTCATCATTATATACAGGCTCTACACCGAGATACGGCAGTGTGTTTTGCAAAAGTTCTTTCATCACGGGGCCGACAACCGTGCCTCCGTAGTACACGCCCTGCGGTTCATCAACCAAAATAATGGTAACAACCTTTGGATTTTCGGCAGGTGCAAATGAGCAAAAACTTGCTATATATTTTCCGCTTCGGCGTGGCAGTTTTTCACTCGTTGCGGTTTTGCCGCCTATTCTGTAGCCCGGTATATATGTTTTATTGCCCGTACCCACATAAACTACGCTTTCCAATATCTCACGCATGGTATCGGAGGTTTCTTTTGTAAGTATTTGTTCGCCCTTGGAATAATCGAATGTCTTGACCGTATTGCCCTCGTTATCCTCCAATCTGTCGGCTATGTGAGGCGTGACCAAATATCCGCCGTTCACAGCCGCCGATACCGCCCTCACCAATTGCAAAGGCGTGATTTGAAATGACTGCCCGAAGCTCATTGTTGCAAGCTCCACAGGGCCTATATCCTCTTTCTTGTGCATTATACCGACAGCCTCACCGGGCAAGTCTATGCCTGTTTTTTTATCGAAGCCGAAACGCTGCATATACTCAAAAAACTTATCTCCGCCAAGCCTTGCCGCCACGTCCATAAACACGGGATTGCAACTGTTTTGCACCCCCTGCACAAAGCTCTCACTACCGTGACTTCTCGGCGAACGCCAACACTTTATATATCTTCCCGCAACTGTTCTTCCTCCGCCGCAGTTGAAATTGTCATCGGGTTTAACCGCACCCTCCTGCAATCCTGCACAGGACGTTATTACCTTAAATGTTGAACCGGGTTCGTAGGTATCGTTTATATTGAAATTCCTCCACATCTTATTAAGTGCATCGTTTTTATCCTTTTGACTTAACTCGCTCCAATTTTGTGCAAGCGTTTCATCATTTATTTTATACGGAGTGTTGCAGTTGAAATCGGGCTTGCACACCATAGCGTAAATTTCACCGTTTTGCGGATTCATCATTATCACCGCACCACGTTTTGCACTCTTTGCCCTTATCACCTTTTCAAGTGTCTGTTCGGCAAAACTCTGCACCCTTGAATCAAGCGTTGTCACAAGATTATATCCGTCAACGGGTGCAATTCTGTCCTGTTCGCTGTTCTTTATCTCCCTGCCACCGCCGTCCGTCTGCGTAAGTATCTTCCCCTGTTTGCCCTTTAAATACTCATCATACTTAGCCTCCAAACCTATTATGCCTTGATTATCCTTTCCCACAAAACCCAAAACATGAGAGGCGAGATTGTTAAAGGGGTATATTCGGAGTATATCTTCATCTATAACCACTCCGCTTAAGCCCAATGCCTTTATTTCGTCCGCTGTCTGTTTATCGACTTTCTGCTTTATTCTGACAAGTGCCACACGCTGATTTACCTTTTTAAGCACCTCATCATAATCAAGCTCCAATTTTTCGGCAAGTGCCTTTGCCACCTTTTCCGGTTCTTTAACCTGTGCGTGTATCACGCTTACGGAGGCAACGCTTTTCACATCTGCAAGTGCCGTGCCGTTTCTGTCCTCTATTTTTCCTCGCACTGGCGATATAAGTCTGTCTCTCGTCTGCTGTTCGTATGCCAGTTCTTGATAAAACTCAGCCTTAAAGCATTGTATATAAAAAAGCCTGCCCACCAAGGCTATAATCATAAGCTCCCAAATTATAAAATACAAATACAACTTTTTTCTTGCCTTAACCGAATATATCTCGTAATTCATAGCTTCTCCATATAAATATATATCCCTATATATTTATGCGGACAGTTAAAAAAAATACGGAAAAACTCACCGCAAGGGTAAATTTTCCCGTATAAAACTCTTTAGTTTATAATTACCTTAACAGCCGTTCCTTTCTGTACCTTCACATCGGCAGCAGGCATCTGCGTTTCAACCGCCGCTTGCTGTTTTTCCTCCGTGCCATCATCGGAACTCTCGGTCGTCTTTGTGATGTAAGTTGTTATATCCTCATCATCACCACCGCTGTCGCTGTATGTGCGAGTTTCAACATAACACGTAAGACCTGCCGCCTCAAGTGTCTGTTTAGCCGCATCTTCGGTAAGTCCCGTCACATCGGGCACTGTTGCCAGTTCGTTCTTACCGCTGTTTGTTATATTGAGCAATATCTTTTCTCCGTCCGTACCCGGTGTTATCTTTGTGCCTGCAACAGGTGCTTGCTTCACAACCGTATCACCGCTGCCTATAACGGTAAACTCAACATTGAGTGAGTTAAGCTCGTCTATGACGGTTTTAAGATTCTTGTTTGTATAATCACTGACGGTAATTGAATTTACATCCGTCACAACCTCTGCCTGACCATCATAATCGGGAGGTATTGACTCATAATTTATAATCTTCTCAAACACGCTCTTAAGCATAGGAGCGGGAGAAATACCGGAAGCATCGGTATAATGCGGTGGCTTATGTATAATTGTCATTACACAGATATCGGGGTTTTCAACTGAGTGATAACCGATGAAGTTAAGTGTGTAATCACCACCGTTATCAATTCTTGTACCCTGCTGAGCCGTACCCGTTTTACCACCCAAGGCATAGCCCTTTATAACAGCCTTTTTACCTGTCGCGTTAGGCTGAATAACCGCTTCCATAAGCTTCCTCATTGTGTCGGAAGTCTCGGAGGAAAGTATCTTCCTCACCACGTGAGGTTCTGTTTCCTTGACGATATTTCCGTCTTGATCCACAATATGTGAAACTATATACGGCTGCATAATGTTACCACCGTTTAACAATGCGTTAAAGGCAACAAGTGACTGCATAGCCGTTACGTTAAAGCCCTGACCGAATGAGCTTGTTGCAAGCTCCGTTTGGTTAAGTCTGTCGTAAGTATAGTTAAGGTAGCTTGAATCCGCCGCCGTTTCGGCAGGCAGGTCAATGCCCGTTTTCTGCGTATAACCGAACTCATTTCTGTATTTGTAATACAAATCCTTGCCAAGCTTATCCATAATTGTCATCATACCGACGTTACAGCTCTGTGCAAGAACCTGTTCAAGGCTGAGTGCACCGTGACCGTAACGGTTGTGACAGTGAATTTCATATCCGCCGTATTTCTTTGAACCACCGCAGTAGAAGCTGTCATTTTCGGAAATAACACCCTCTTCAAGTGCCATGGCAACAACAATAGGTTTATATATTGAACCCGGCTCAAATGTTTCGGAAATGGCAACATTTCTCCAAGCCTTGTTTGCCATTTTAAGCTGATCCTCTTCGCTGGCCGCATCAAAAGCTGTTTTCTTAGCCTGATCGCTGAAATCAGTAAGGCTCATAGGGTCGTTACAATCGAATGAGGGGTACTGTGCCATAGCGTAAACCTCACCCGTGTTGGGGTTCATTATTATGGTTGATGTAAACTCGGGGTTGTAGGCATTATATGCCTCCTTGCAAGCCTCGTCCGCAAACTGCTGCATATTCACATCAAGCGTTGTCACAAGCGTGTTACCCTTTTTAGGTGCAACCTGCTGTGTCATTACCGAATTGTCGGACTCGTATGTTCTGTAAACACGTCCCGGAGTACCCGTCATTTCGGAGTTATAATAGCTTTCAAGACCTGTTGAGGTATCACCTCTTATAAAACCTATTACCTGTGAGGCAAGTGTACCGTAAGGATAACTCCTCTTTGTATCCTGCTCACCGTAAAGCCAGCTGTATGAAAGCTCATTTATTTCCTTACCTTTATCATAAGGTATCTTCTTTGCAATCGTGAGATAACTGGTATCATTTTTCAATGTACCATCCTCATTTTTAGCCACAAATTCATTGAACTGTGCTTCGGAAATTCCGCAAATCTCACTTAAAGCATTCTTTGTTTTGACCATTGCGGAATCGGCAACAACCGCTTCATACTTAGCCTGCGCCTTTTCACGTTCCTCGGAAGTTTTTGCCTCATCAACCTTTGCCTTGAATCTTTCCATATCGGCTTGGTCGATTTGATCCTGCTCGTTGAGTATTCTCACATCAAGTATAATGTTGAACACGGTTTCACCCACAGCAAGCTGCTCGTTGTTTCTATCGAGTATATCGCCTCTGTTGGGGCTTATAACCTTGTTGTTTACCTTATTAACCTGATTGTTTATGGCATTAGCCTCAAATTCTTTGCCGTAATTTATCTTCCAGTACGCAATTCTTCCTATTAAGAAGCACATCATGGCGATACACAACACCAAAAACATACCAAGTTTTATATTTGATGTCGGGCGTACAAAAAGTGCCCTAAACACATTTAAAAGCACTTCCAATACGTTTACAGACGCTTTTTTCTTTCTTGTTGTGTTACCCATGCCTGTCGTGCCGCCGGACGGTCTTGACATACCCGATGAAGAAAAAGCACTCTCATAAGTTCTTTTATTCTCGGTGCTCCGACTTGAATACGTGCTTCCACGTTCGGAGGAAAAATAGTCATATCCCGTATTCCCCGTTCGACTTTGCGCAGTGCTGCGGCTTGTGCCGGAGGCACCGCCTCGGGGCTGTGTGCGTTCGGTGCTTTTGTTGCCGCTTGTTTTGGTCGCTGTCTTTTTATTTGATTTTTTATTCGATTTTTTACCGAAAATCATCTCAATCAATCCTTAATATTTTATCCAGACGTTTTTGAATATTTTCCGTAAGGTCTTCCATAACCTCCGCAAAACCAATTCCGTCCTCATCAACTTCATCTGCTCCGTACTGCACCGTATAGCTTTCCTTTGGTACGTTTATCTTAACTGTCTGAAAGGTTGAAGGCTTCTGCATACCAAGCTTACGTGCCTCTTTTTCCACCTTTGCAAGATCTATGTTGTCCTCTATTTCGTTTTTAAGCTCCGCATTATCCGCCTCAAGCTGTGTGAGTGTGTTTTTAGCGGTTACAAGCTGACTTTTGTAGTTGTTATTTGATGCAATGCAAACAACAATACTGAGCACATAAAACGTGCAGACAAGAACAGTAAAAATTGTTTTGTACAGGTTCAACGGTGCCACCTCCCTAACACGACGAACATTACTCTTCTTTTTCACAATCTTTTTTTCCGAAGTATTATCCGTCGGCATCCACTCGCTTTGATAAGCACTTTCATAAGCTTCACTGCCGGCATTGTACATTGGTGACGAAATCTGTTGCATATATATTTCACGCTCGTGCAAAGCGTTTCTTCTTGCCGTGCTTACAGACCTGTTATAACTGTATGTATTGCTTTGAGCCGTTGTTCTTGCACCGGAATACATTCCGAAATTCACATCATTTCTTCCGTATGTGCCGCTTTCATAGTTGCGACTGTATCCCGTGTTAGTATAATTTCTGTTTGCCGTAGCCCTGTTCTTTGTGGAAACGGAAACATTGCTTCTGTTTACCCTCTTGTTTTTTTTGTTCTTAGTGTCGGTTTTTTTCATGTTTCCGCCTCATTCCTCTATCTTCTCTTTATTTTATCCGTTGTGTGAACCCCTTACCGATATTTACGGTTACAACTTTTCTATTATTCTGAGCTTTGCACTCCTTGCCCTGTGGTTGTTTTCAAGCTCCTCCTCGGAGGGAACTATAGGTTTTCTTGTCACCACTTTCACAAGAGGTTTTCTGCCGCATACGCACACAGGGAAATCCCTCGGGCATATACACGGGTTTTCAAGGTTTCTGAAAACATTTTTGACTATTCTGTCCTCCAGTGAATGAAATGTTATTATAAGTATTCTTCCTCCGGATTCCAAAAGGTCAACCATTGTTTTCACTGTACCTTCAAGTATGCCAAGCTCATTGTTGACTTCTATTCTTATAGCCTGAAATGTCCTCTTTGCGGGGTGCGGTCCGTCTGCTCTTGCAGCCTTTGGAACAGCCTTTTTGATTACACTTACAAGCTCAAATGTTGTTTCAATAGGTTTCTTTTCTCTTTCATCGCAAATAAATTTTGCAATTCTCTTTGCCCAGCGTTCCTCGCCGTAGTCTTTTATGATTTGTGCAATCTTTTCTTCCTTATAAGTATTCACAACCGTATAAGCAGATAAATTCTGTCTTATATCCATACGCATATCAAGAGGTGCATCATAGTTATATGAAAAACCTCTGTCCGCTTCATCAAGCTGATGTGAGGAAACACCCAAATCCATTAAAAAGCCGCTCACACTCCAAGGTTCCAGCCCTAAGTTAGCGGCAATATTTTTAATATTCGAAAAATTGTCATGCACATAGGTTACGTTGCTGTAATCTTTCAGCCTTTCACCTGCCGCATTTATTGCGTCTATATCTTGATCTATGCCTATAAGCCTGCCCTCTTGTGACAAATGCTTCACAATTTCGGAGGAATGACCGCCACCGCCAAGTGTGCAATCCACGTAAATACCATCGGGTTTTATACCGTTTCTGCCCGTGCCGTCCCTCCCGAGACCGTCTATACATTCATTCAAAAGTACCGAAATATGTTCAAACTTCATTTTTATACCTCACAATTACAAGCCGACTTCCTTAAGCATTGCCTTTGCCTCATCGTCAAGTTCAACACTCTGACTTTCCTTTTCCGCAAACTTCTTACTGTCCCATATTTCAATACGACCTATCACACCTGCCGAAACAATATCTTTTTCAAGTCCGGCATATTGTCTGTGGCTCGGTGAAATAACTATTCTGCCGTTTTTGTCGGGTATGCACTCGGCAGCGGCAATGGCACAACTTCTTACATAATCTCTTGCTGATTTATTGGTGCTTGAAAGCTTTTCAAGTTTTTCAAGTAGGGCATAAAAATCCTCACTTCTGTATATCACAAGGCACTCATCCATGCCCTTTGTGATATAAAACTTTTCCCCAAGCTCTTCCCTGTATTTGGACGGAATGTTAATACGACCCTTGGAATCTATACTGTGACTGTACTGCCCTATAAACATCGCATTACTCACTCCTTTCCACAATTCTCTCAACCGGAACCACACTACGGGAAACTTAAACCACTTTAAACCATTTTGAGGGATTTTCACCCACTTAGGTACATT
>CAZUXS010000106.1:0-7669 GCA_964624605.1 uncultured Lachnospiraceae bacterium
CGATTTATTTAAATCGGCAATGTTTAAGTATATAATAAGTTTACCACTATGATATGTTCGATGTCAAGCCAATAATTGTATATATTAAAGCCAATTTACATCCTCAAAATATTTCTTTGCGATATCATCAAGTTGCTCTTCAATTGATGAAAAATCTTTATATAAATCCAATGTTCTGACATATATTTTATTATCGTGCATTTTATACGGTTTATCACTATCGGGTTGAATTTCTTCATCGGTTTTGGCATATAACAGCATACCGGACACCGTGTGTTCTGTTTTGCCAAAGCTGTAATCCATATTTTTAACATAAGTGAAAATTTGATATAGATTGTGGGATTGAATTGTGTTCTTGCCAAATCGAACCTGTGTTGAGTGGTTGTAGTATTTGGCATCAATTATAAGCACTTTATTTCCCTTTTGCAATGTTATGTCACTTTGCATTGATGGCAACATATCTCTTCTACTTCCGTCATCAAGTGCCCACGGTATTTTAGAGGCATTAACGGACAACTCGGGGTGTGTTTGCCTGTAATATTCCAAAATGAATTTTTCGTACAAACGGCACATACGCTGCTCATCTATAAACGATGCCAATTTATAATCACCTTTTTCGGTTGTGTTCAGCATACCCTCAACAATAAGCCTGCATATACCTATAAGCACACGATAGGTTTGATTGTTTCGTTGAAATCTAATATTTAACCACTTTACGGATTGTAATTCCAACGTGTCCACATTTGAAAAAAACAGCATTTCCTTTTTCAAATCATCCTTGTATTTCGTTTCCACTTTTTCACTGCTCAGCAACAAAAAAACAGTGCTTTTCAGTATTTGATTAAGCCTGTTGTTTTCGGAAAGCTCATCATATTCACAGTTTAAAAGTTGCTTATGTTGCAGACGATTTTTTATTGTGCCCGACATATTGATTTTGCCACGCATAACAGATAAATCTTCTTGTAAATTAAGATATTCACGATACAAACCTTGCTTTAACTGCAAGCCTATACCCTTAGATAAAATTGCGGCAAAAAGATTATGTATATTATCAAATTCTTCCTTCGCAACATCTTCATAATAGGATTGATTTAAGCTCTGAAAGGCATAAGCAAGCATATAATAAATATTTTTTATTAAGATATTCCTGTCCTTAGTCATTGAAATACCCCTTGCAGTTTATTCTCCCAATCCTCAACCTTACTCATATCGTCAAACCAATATTCTCTGAGCATTGGAAGAATATCATAGTCAACAACATTCAACATCCATTCGGTTGTGCATTTGTTTTCATCGGAATTACAAAAATAGCTGTGCCCGATACAAAATCCTTTCCCGAGTGATTTATCTTTTATAATATCTTCGTTCAGTTTTTTTATTTCATAAATCAACTTATCAAAAGTTTTATTATTCAGTTGATTTTGATATTTTACAAAACCCTCGGTATCAAATCCCGGCTCCATATCAAAGAAACTGAAACGTCGTCTTAATGCGTAATCAATCATAGCCAGACTTCTGTCGGCTGTATTCATCATACCTATTATGTAAAGGTTTTTAGGCACAGAAAAACTTGAACCATCGTATGCAAGTGTCATTTCCGTTCCACGGTAGCCCTCTTCAATAAGCATAAGCAATTCACCGAAAATTTTACTCATATTACCACGGTTAATTTCGTCTATTATAAAATAGTAATCCTTATCGGGATTCTCTTCCGCTTTTTTACAAAAACGATAGAAAATACCATGTTTCAACTCAAAGCCGTTTCCGGCAGGCTTGTAACCCATCACAAAATCCTCGTAAGAATAATTTTGATGGAACTGCACAAACTCAATTCGGTTTTCATCTATCTCACCCATAATTGAATAAGCAAGCTTTTTAGCCGCAAATGTTTTACCCACACCCGGTGCACCCTGCAAAATAATATTCTTCTTCAATTTCAAAACAGAAGCAAGACGGTCGTATTTTTCTTCCGCGATGAAAACATCATTCAAAAAATCTTCTTTGGTATACATATTTTCACTTTCAATTATTTGGGAAATTTCCACTTTGGGTTTTGGATTATCTCGTTTTGAAAATTTCCAAGCATAATGTGAAAGTTCCGGCAAAGTTTTATATGCATAGTTGCCGCTTTCCAAAGCCTTTTTGCAAGCATCATTTATAAAAAGATAATCTTTGGCATACGGAGACTTTTTCAAATTATTCAATTTGTTTTTAACTAAGTTTACAAATTCAGCTGGCATATTTTCCATTTTCGGAATAAAATCTCTGTTTGTTGAATCCAAATTTATAAAATAATGCGGGCGAATCCAATACAATCCCATTGTCATTTTCCAAGTAACACCATATTGGTCATGAACCAAATCATACCACTTTGAAAATTCGGTACTATTTTCTTCCGTATTCTCATCTGCCAATGCTATTGCAGATGAGAATAATTCCCATAAATTATTAATGTCATTTTCTTTTCTCTTATCTTTAAAAGCATAAAATGATGCTTGTCGGTTATCAAGAACAGGAATACCTTCAAAACTATCCGGAACTTTTGACTTAATATCAAATTCTTTCGCCATTCCACCCATAATAGCTATTCTGTTTGCATCCGTAATTCCCTTATTAAACAAACCAAAAACAGTGAAAGGGTCAATATCAATAATTTCATCTCCGCTTTCCAGTTTTGGCATTTTCATATCCAATTCACCGTATATCGCAATGATTTTCTCAATCAGTGCTTTTCGGTTATTTTTAAACGTCAAGAGTTTATCGGCAAACTCCATATAAAAATCTATCCACTCAAACTGCATAAAAACCTACCTCCTCATTTCAACCCCTGCTTACTTTGACAGCAAACAAACCGTCTCAACGTGGCTCGATTGTCCAATAAAAAACAATACTCAACCCCTATGGTACAAGGGAATTGAACGACAACAATTTTTTGCTGATTTATCTCCATTTGTACGATATTGCATTTTTTCAAGCCTTAAAATCAGACGGTTGAGTATTCTAAAATATTGCCGTCTTATTTCTGCGAACAACCAAATTTGTCCTTTAAATGTATTCTTTTAATCTATTGTCAAAAAGTATAACATTCACTATACTTATTAATCACTGCTGTAGCAAATGCGTATGCCTCATCATTATAATCACTACCCGTCTCCCATTCGACAAGGTCATCAGATGACATAGGTCGAATAGCAAATTCATCACTGACAAATGTTCTTACGCCACTTATAAACTCATCAAAGCTTGATGTTATACCTCTGGCATCAACAAAGTACCAATGTCCATTTTTATATATCTGGCAAAACGCATGAAACCCTCTTTTATCAATCTGCTGAATAACATAGACATTGTAATTATAAATTTTTCCTAATGATACAGCAAAATGATTACACGATCCATTTAACAAAACATATGCGGTACCATATGGAAACTCATCATCGTCCACATCATCAAAAAAGTCTGTATATTCTATTTCTAAAAGAGAATCTGAATAATTATCATCATTATAAAAAACCTTATGACATCCATAATTTCCAAATGAAACTAATTCTCCTCTTGTGGTCATTCTTATCACCACCTATTCATTACTTGTCTTTATCCGTTCTCCATCCGTGAAGATAAAGGATTGCTCAAATTTAACTTCCATCACATCAGCTATCTGCTTTAATTCCGCCAAGGAAACTGTATCTCGTTTTAGTTTCTTGCTAAAGTTCTGCGGACTCTGACCTATTCTTCTAGCAAGCTCTTAAACACTTATATTCTTTTTATTACACAATTCTTTAATCATATCAGATGTTTTCATTCACTGACCTCCATCCTTTATAACTCACTGATTCTTAGCATATTATAAACCATTTGATTGACGTTTTCAATATAGGCTACATTCCATAACGTAAATTTTTTATGAACAGCAAAAACACCCTGCATTCCTGCAAGGTGTCCTAATGTGCTTATATTATCTTCTAAGATTAATAGTCATGCCTGACTTGAATTCAAATATCATTTTGTCTTCAAAGACCGTAATCTTTGAAATCAGTCTTCTTACCATCTGCTCGTCATATTCTGTAACTCGACCTGTCTGTGTTTCAAGGAACTGTTTCATCTCTGCGATTCGCTTTTGCAAGACATCGTATTCTGCTCCTTTGGAAAAAATGAGTGCCTTTCTTTCTCTTAAAATATCCATCTGCTTTGTAATGGAATCGTACTTCTCATTATCATTTACACTCATGACCAGTTTTTCCTGAAGTACCGCCATACTTCTGTCGATTTATTCAAGTTCCTCAGTTCCGTCATTTAGCAAAACTTCTTCAACGTTCTTTTGAAGTTGTACCAAAGCATCTTCTCTGCCACCAAGGATTTTATTGATGGCTCTGATTACTGCTTTTTGAAGTTCATCTTCATTGATGGTTTCTGCATCGCAGGCACTAGGACCATTCTGTATTCGTGTGGCACATCTCCATTTGTTTGATGTTTTCCCCCTAGCTTTCCATGCAACCCTGCGATAAAGATTGCCACATTTACCACAACAGACGATACTTGATAAAGCATACTTGCTACTGTAGACTCTTTTCCTTTTTCCGTTCTCGGTTCTAAGATGAGCCCTTCGCTGCATTTCTTCCTGTACCTGCATGAACAACTCTCTCGGTATGATTGCCTCATGGTTATTTTCTACATAATACTGTGGAACAATACCTGTGTTCTCAACTCGCTTTTTTGTAAGAACATCAACTGTATAGGTCTTTTGGAGAAGTGCATCGCCCATATACTTTTCATTCTTCAGTATCTTTCTGATGCCATCTCCACGCCATTTTAAATTCCCGGTTTCAGTTGGTATGCCATCTGCCATAAGTCCGTCTACTATGTTCTTAAGGCTTGAGCCTTCAAGGTACTCTTTGAAAATTCGTCTTACAGCCTTTGCCTGCTCTTCATCAATGATAAGGTGTCAATTCTCGTCCTTGGTGTATCCTAAGAACCAATTGTGATTGACCTGAACCTCACCGTTTTGATATCTGAACTGCAATCCCATCTTTACATTCTTGCTTAAGGATTCTGATTCCTGCTGTGCGAGAGAAGCCATAAATTGTAAGAAGAACTTCACCCTTGGAATCCATCGTATTAATGTTCTCCTTTTCAAGCACAACTTTCATTCATTAGCATCGTTTCATAAATTGCCGTAATGCCCCATTTTCTGCGGTTTCTTGGGAACAGTAGATGTGTTTTGTTTAGTTTCGTTAAGTGTTTTTTAAGAGGTTTAAACACCAAATAAACACCAAATCTTTCAAGAAACTGTAGTTTTTCAAAAGGTTTGGTGTTTAAAATGTGTCTGCACATTATTTTCTGTACAAAACTATTCCGTAAGGTTGCTTACATCTTCAAAGGTAAGTGCCTTGCTTATAGCTTTGGAAGCCTTTGTTCTTGTTTCATTGAATATATGTGCATATATGTTTTCGGTTGTCAGAGTGTTGGAATGTCCCAAATGCTCCGATATAACCTTGACAGGCACTCCCATATTTATGAGCAACGAAGCATTTGCGTGTCTTAAATCGTGGATATGAACATCGGGGAAATCGTGTTTTTTAAGGAATTTCTTGAATGCAAGGTTTATGTAGCTCTTGCTCATGTATTCGCCATACTCACCTGTAAATACTGCATTTCGTTCGAGCCATCTGTCACCGACTTCTTGCTTTCGTTTTTCTTGCCATTCCTTTTGCTCTTTCAACAGCTCTATAAGCTGTGGCGGTAATGCAATAACTCTGGCACTGCTTTTGGTCTTTGGTGTTGAGAGCTTATATTCACCATTCGCTCTGTAAAGATTGTATTTAACCGTTATTATTCCGTTATCGAAATCAACCTCATCCCAATGCAAAGCGGTAAGTTCCCCAACTCTCATTCCTGTATATAACAAAGTTTTTATAGCCTTTGCACACTGTGGATTTGTCATTTCATCGACTATTTTCAAAATTTCCTTGCATTGTTCGGCATTAAGAAATTCCTTTTCTTTCTCCTCACCCTTTATGGTAGTAGCATTGAACACAGGGTTCTTTTGAATTATTTCTTTCTTTACCGCTGTTGAAAAAATCGGAGACAAAGCGGTTCTGATTCTTGCAATAGAACCTGCTTCAAGACCTTTTTCTTCACACTCTTCAAACACAAAAACCTCGTTCAGTCTTTTGCCTAAAGCCTTTGACAGCCTTTCAGCTGTTGACTTTAAAACACCCTTTCCGTCAATTGCGTCCTTTATAGTGTTTACATTCACGCCCGATATTCTTGCAATCGGTCTGTGTGTTCCGTAAGGTATAAAGTCAGGACTTTTCAGCTTGTACTTTTCGGTAGTTCTTCCGCTGCGGTAAAGCTGATTAAACAAGGCATCAATCCTTGCCGTTGTAATGTCTTTCAGCTTTAAGTTGCCTATGTGTGGCAGCACATACAAGTCAAGCATTCTTCTGTTATTATATATGGTATTTTCTTTCAGCTTGTGCGGAGCAATTTGGTCATAATACCATTCAACCAATTCGGAGAACCTTATATTCTCGTTTAGGTTGAGCATTCCTTGACATTGCTTTTCAAACTCATAAGCATAAGCCGTTGCCAGCTTTTCAGCCTTGCCCTCGGTAACATTGTCAGGCGGTTTATATGTGGTTGTTTTTCGTATCTGCTTTCCATACATATCGTAGCCTAATGAAACCATTATGCGAAATGTATCACCACGCTTTTTTATACTTGGCATAAAGCAATCCTCTCTTTCTATATGTGTTTTTTCGGAAAATTGTATTTTCCATTACTATATATCACTCTTTATACGAGATAAGTCAACTAAAATATATACCCAAAATATTAGCAATAACTGTGCATATTATTTTGTGATATTCAAACCTATCTTTTTAAGCTGGTCTGTAATAAAATTTTCGATATTCTTCATCAGCCCCCAAATGAAGTACCTCTCGGCATTTATTCCCGGATACTTTTTTTCTTTTTCTTCAAAGCTCATATTTTGTATTTCTTTTACCCTCTTTGCTTCATTAACCGTATCCTCTAAGAACACATAGAAATTCCTATCCGAAAGCAACCTATCCAAAATAGGCATTACATCGGTTAAATGACTTACTTTAGATGTGTTATTCGCTATTCTTAACATATTAATTGAGTCCTCGGATAGCCCTATACTGTCACTAACAGCCTTATTATCAGAGCTAATTCCTGTGAGCAAATAATCTATAGACACACCGAAATAGTTAGCTAAACTGTATGCAATCTCAATATTTGGAGTTCTTTCTCCATTTATGTACAAACTTAATGTTTGCGGCTTTATCCCTATAGCTAAAGATAATGCTCTCTGTGATGTTTTTTCCTTAGTTACAGGGTGACAATCCATCAGCTTACGGATAATATCTGTAAATATTAAATTCCTGTCGTTCTGTTGATTTTCCATAATCTTACTCCTTTGATATGACTATTTTGTTGTTTCGAGTTTATTATATTCTTTTTTTGTTGACCTAAGTTCTGTATTGTGTTATTATTAGTTTATCAACAGTTTTGGTATATGTCAATATAAAATTCACAAATTAGGCATATTTTTAAAACAAAATTAAACAGGAGGTAAAAACAATGGATACTAAACCAACAATGATGACAATAAGAGAAATTGCCAAAACAGGCATTCTCACAGAAC
>CAZUXS010000107.1:0-7595 GCA_964624605.1 uncultured Lachnospiraceae bacterium
TTAATTTTATGGATTGACTTTAATCATTTAAAGTGTTAAAATAGCTGTAGCATTTTATTTATGTAAAAAAGCTCACTTAACGGAGGCAAAAATGAAGATAGGTATTATCGGGCTTGGTCTTATAGGCGGTTCTATAGCCAAGGCTCTCAAAATCAGAAAAAATTTTGAAATATATGCAATGAACAGAAGCGAAAAATCTTTGACGGATGCCTATGCAGATGGTGTTATTGACGGTTACTCACTCACGGATATGTCAATATTTTCGGATTGTGACATCGTTTTTGTATGTACCTCGGTGGATAAAATCCCCGCTTATGTTGAAAAACTCATTCCATACATAAAGCAGGATTGCATTATCACCGATGTCGGCAGCACAAAAAAGAAAATTTGTGCCGAAATGAAAAAATTCACAAATATAAATTTCATAGGCGGACACCCTATGGCAGGTTCGGAAAAAACAGGCTACAAATCCGCAAAGGAATATCTTTTTGAAAATGCATTTTATATTCTTGCCCCATCGGATAACACGACCGATGAACAGCTTGAAACAATGAAAAATATTGCAAAATATATAGGTGCAACTCCCGTTGTGATTGATTCGGACAAGCACGATTACAGCGTTGCGGCAATAAGCCATGCACCCCATATCATCGCTTCGGCTCTTGTGAACACGGTCAAAAAGCTTGACGATGATGATAAGTATATGCACACACTTGCGGCAGGCGGTTTCAAGGATATAACAAGAATTGCTTCATCAAGTCCCGAGGTTTGGACGGGTATTTGCTCCGACAACAGAGAAAAGATAATAACCGTTCTGGATGCCTTTATAGACACGCTTGAAAACGTTAAAGAACATATTGAAAACAAAGACGATATTTCATCATATTTTGAGTCTGCAAGAGAATACCGCAACAGCTTTGATGTGCGTAACGCAAACACGGTATGCAACAAATACGATATATACGCCGATGTTACCGACCAACCCGGTGCAATTGCCAGCATAGCAACTGTTCTGAGCGTAAACGGTATAAACATTAAAAACATAGGCGTTGTAAACAACCGTGAATACAATGACGGTGTTCTGCAAATTGTGCTTGATAACTACAACGACAAGCAAAAGAGTATTGAAATTCTTTCAAATATGAATTATACTATATACAACAAATAAATTTCAGAGGTAAAATAAATGAACAAAACAATTAAATCCGTAAAAAAATTAAACGGCACAATAAAAATACCCGGTGACAAGTCAATTTCGCACAGAAGTGTAATGTTCGGCTCACTTGCCAAGGGTGATACCGAAATACAGGGTTTCCTTATGGGTGATGATTGCCTTTCAACAATCTCATGTTTCAGAAAACTCGGTATTGATATCGAAGTTGAGGGCGAAAAAGTTGTTGTGCACGGTAAAGGTCTTAAAGGTCTTTCAGCACCTACAGAGCTTTTGGACGTTGGCAACAGCGGCACAACAATAAGACTTATCTCCGGTATACTTGCGGCACAGGATTTCGACTGCACACTTAACGGCGATGCGTCAATACAAAAGCGCCCCATGAAGAGAATTATAAATCCTCTTTCACAGATGGGTGCGGAGATAGAAAGCACAAATGACGGCTTTGCACCGCTCACAATACACGGCAAAAAGCTCCATTCAATGGAATATACAATGCCTGTTGCCTCTGCACAGGTAAAAAGCTCTATCATACTTGCAAGCCTTTTTGCAGACGGCACAACAGTAATCAATGAGCCTGTTGCTTCTCGTGACCATACCGAAATTATGCTCAACTATTTCGGTGCGGATATCAAAAAAGAAGGCGACAAAATTATATGTACACCCGTGGACGAGCTTTACGGCAAACCGTTGACAGTGCCGGGTGATATCTCATCCGCAGCATTTTTTATGGTTGCAGGTCTTATAATTCCCGATTCTCATATAGTAATCGAGAATGTAGGTATCAACCCAACAAGAACAGGTATCATAGATGCACTTAAGGCTATGGGCGGATATGTAAATATACTCAACGAGCGTTCATCCGGCGGTGAACTTGTGGGGGATATTGAAGTTAAAACTTCAAAACTTAAGGCTACTACCCTCGCAGGTGATATTATCCCGAGAATGATTGATGAAATACCCGTGTTTGCCGTTGCCGCACTTTGCGCAGAGGGTACAACGATTGTTAAAAACGCTGAGGAGCTTAAGGTTAAGGAATCCAATAGAATTGCCACTATGAGCGAAGAATTGGGTAAGATGGGCGTTGTTATACGGGAAACCGAGGATGGTATGATTATCGAAGGTGAACAGAAACTTAAGGGTGCTGTTGTGGATAGCCACCTTGACCATAGAGTTGCGATGAGTTGTGCGGTTGCGGCGCTCGCCGCAGAGGGTGAGACGGTTATTACCAACGCCGATTGCGTTGGAATTTCTTTCCCAAATTTCTATGAAATTTTGGAAAAGCTTTAATTTTTAGAAAAATTAAAATTAAAATTGAAATTAAAATTAAAATTTCCATTTTTTAAGAGTGTGAAGAATATGCAGAATATTAAGAGTGTGATGCGTTCGCACTCTTTTTTTGCGAAAAAGTGATATTTATTTTTTAATATTTTTAATTGTTTTTATGGAATATTTCTGCTATAATGTCACTATACAACGAATTGAATTATTTTCTTGTTTGGTAACAAAGTATTAAAAAATGCCTTTTTTAATCTTTACTTTTTCTTTAATTTTCAGTTAAAAGATTGTTCTTTTTTACGAAAAAAGAACCAAAAACGATGGGGCGTTCCGATTCGCCCCATACCCCTAACGGGCAAGGGGCAGTGTACTGCATCGGTTCGGCGGAGTGCGTGGCGGGTTGCCCCTGCACCAACCCGTTTTAGGGGGTGACGGGATTGCGGTTATATATGAGATTGGCATTTATTTATAGGTTGTGATTAGTTTGTTTTTTCTTTTGCTTTGTAACTAATCCTAGAATGATTTAAAACTAATTTAATAATAATCTTAGAATAATCATTACCCATAGTTTTTCACCTCATCCGAGGCTGTTGCAAGCAACAGCCCCACCTTCCCCATAGGGGAAGGCTAACAGCGGCTTTGCCGCTTAAAAGTTTGTGGGCAAAGCCACAATTTGCGGTTCGGGCGGTTGCCCCAACCACACCAATGAAGCGAAAAGATAAATTCGCCAAGCCGAAAGGCTTGCTTTTGCGTAGCAAAAGTTCTGAGCTAAAACGGGTGGGTGCAGGGGCAACCCGCCACCGTACTTCGTTGAGCCGTCGAACTTACCGCCCCTGCCCGTTAGGGGTTCGGGGCGAATCGGAACGCCCCGACGTTTTTGGTTCTTTTTTCGTAAAAAAGAACAATCTTTTTAATTTGGAATTAAAGAAAAATTAAATTTAAAAAAGCAAATTTAAAGAACTAAATTATAAAAAGTAAATTTTAAAAGCAAATTTTGAACAAAGTAAAATTCAAAACAAAGCATTTTTCAAATCCTTTGTTGCTCAACAAAAATTTACAAAAAAATTTATATAAGGTAAACAAAAATGAAAAGAAGAACAAAAAAGCTACAAAATAAAGTTGATAACATTTTGAGAGTTTTAGATAACACTTATCCAACAATGGATAAATGTTATCTAAATTACGACACAGATTGGCAATTGTTGATTGCCACCATCCTCTCTGCACAGTGCACGGACGACCGAGTAAACCTTGTCACCAAGGACCTATTCAAGCAATACAAAACCCTTGAAGATTTCGCATCCGCAAATCAGGCGGATATGGAAAACGCCATCCATTCAGCGGGCTTTTACAGGAACAAGGCGAAAAACATAATTGCCGCCTGCGGCGAACTCCTTACACGCCATGGCGGCGTTATGCCCTCCTCGGTTGAGGAGCTGACCGCCCTTTCGGGTGTCGGCAGAAAAACGGCAAATGTTGTGCGCACGCACATCTTCCACATACCGAGCATAGTTGTGGATACGCACGTAAAAAGAATAAGTATGCTGACGGGTATCACGGACGAGGAAGATCCCGTTAAAATAGAGTTTGACCTTATGCGTCTTTTCCCCGAGGAACATTGGGGAAGATACAACACTCAGGTTATTGCCCATGGCAGAAGTGTTTGCAAGGCAAGGCGACCCGATTGCGAAGTTTGCACTTTAAAAGAATTTTGCGACCATTATTGCAAAAAATAATCAATATTGGAGGTTTGCGATATGAAAAGAATGCTTTTGCTCATAAACCTACATTCAGGCAAAGGCGAAATTAAAAACGTCCTTGCGGATGTCATTGATGTGTACAATCACTTTGACTATACAGTCACAATATATATATCACAGTACAGAGGGCATTTGGGAGAGCTTGTACTCAAATACGGCAAGGACTACGACATAATAGTATGCAGCGGCGGTGACGGAACTCTCAATGAGATTTGCGAAAATGTGCTTAAACTTGATGACAAACCCGTTATAGGTTATCTTCCAAATGGCTCAACAAATGATTTTGCGGCAAGTGTCGGAATATCCAAAAATCCCATTGAGGCGGCTATCACCTCCATAAGCGGAAGATATTTCCCCATAGACTTAGGTCGAATAGAGGGTAAAAGCTTTATTTATGTTGCGGCTTTCGGCGCATTTACAAACGTATCTTATGAAACATCTCAGAATTTAAAAAACATACTTGGTTATCAAGCTTATGTGCTTGAAGGCATAAAGCAACTGCCGAACATCAAATCATATCACATGAAAATCGAGTGGGACGGCGGCACAATTGATGATAATTTTATCTATGGTATGGTATCAAACACCCATAGTGTTGGTGGTATAAAATCTATTGTTGCAAACGATACAGAACTTGACGACGGTTTATTTGAGGTATTGCTTGTGCCCTATATTACAAATGCAAACGATATTGCGGGACTTATAAAGGACTTTGCAGAGAAAGATTATTCCAATACAAATACTCTTTATTCCTTTAAAACAAAGAAGATTAAATTCATTTGTGACGAACCAATAAGCTGGACGGCTGACGGAGAATTGAGCGGGACATATCAAACTGCCGAAATAGAGGTACTCAATAAGGCGGTGGCTATCAATATCCAATAAAAACCATAAATATACTATAATATTATTATTATAAAAAATAAACAAATTATTTCAAAATTCACTTGACAATCTCCAAAAAATGTGATAGGTTATAAATAGGGCAAATATTTGCCATTACATTTTTTATATATCTAGGAGGATTTTGCAAATGAAGCAGGGTACTGTAAAGTGGTTTAACGCAGAAAAAGGTTTTGGTTTCATCTCAGTTGAGGGCGAGGATGATGTATTTGTACATTTCTCAGCTATTCAGTCAGAAGGCTACAAGACTCTTGAAGAGGGTCAGCAGGTTGAGTTTGAAGTAGTTCAGGGCGCAAAGGGTCCACAGGCTGCAAACGTAGTTCGCCTTTAATAGTAACAAACGTATTTAAAAATCAGTAATAGGCATATAAATAAAATATATTCATGAATATTATTTTTATTATAATTTGATTTTTGTTTGTTTTAAGATGATTCACCAAGGAAAGGCTGCTCCTAAGTGGTCTTTTTTTGGTTCGGAAATTTTTTACCCTCCCCTGCGAATGTCCTGAAAATGACACATTCATTTTGATATAATGAAATCATAAAAGATAACAAAGTAATGTATGTTTTTTATGGAGGTGTCATTATGAAAGACAAATATTATGTAACAATAACGGGTATCAACCACTATTACGGCAAAAAGCCCTTTGAAATCGGCAGTGTAATACAAATCATAAAAGAGCCGGACAATATTTACGATAAAGAAGCAATCTATGCTTATATGCCCGTGCTTGAAAAAATAGGTTATGTTGCAAACAGCACATACACCGTTGCCGACGGCACAATGAGCGCAGGCAGGCTGTACGACAAAATAGGTAAAACCGCAAAGGTAAAAGTTTTGTTTATAAGCGGTAATTCTGTTATTGCCAAACTCATTACCAAAAAAATAAAGAAAGATTCTTTTAAGTTTAAAAATCATAAAAAATAAATTTACGGTTTATTTGCGAACACTCACGGAGGTAGCCGCCTATGTCCGATAACCCTACAAATTTCAACAAACGACTTAAAATACTTTATTTATACAAAATTCTTTTTGAAATGACGGACGACGAACACAGCCTATCTATGCCCGAAATTATAGCACAGCTTAAGCTTTACGGCATATCTGCGGAGAGAAAAGCGCTTTACGAGGATATGGAGGCGCTGAAAGTATTCGGTGTTGACATTATATCGGGCAGGGGCGGCAGTGCGGGATACTGCATAGGTAGTCGTGATTTTGAACTGCCCGAACTGAAATTGCTTGCAGATGCGGTTTCCTCATCCCGTTTTTTGACGGAAAAGAAATCCTCGGAGCTTATCAAAAAGCTTGAAAAACTCACAAGCAAATATGAAGCAAAGCAGATACAGCGTCAAGTTTTCATTGCCGACAGAGTAAAATCCATAAACGAAAGAATTTATGTGAATGTTGACACCATACACAAGGCTATTGCCGAGGGCAAAAAAATTTCTTTCAAATATTTCGATTACGATATCCGAAAGAGGAAACATTACAGGGACGGCGAACGCATTTGCTCACCCTACGCCCTCACTTGGGAGAATGAAAGATACTACCTTGTAGCCTTTTATCAAAAATACAGCGAAAGCTTCACAAACTTCCGTGTGGACAGAATGGAGAACGTAACCATACTTAACGAAGATTCGGATAAACTTTCCGAAAAATTCAACCTTTCGGAATATCTCAATTCGACATTTTCAATGTTCAGCGGTGAGGCTGAAAACGTAAAACTTAAATTTGATAACAGCCTTATAAATGCGGTGCTTGACCGTTTCGGAAAGTCAATATCCATTCACTCCGAAAATGACGAACATTTCACGGTGAGCGTAAAAATAAAAGCAAATCGCCCCGAACCATTTTTCGGTTGGCTGTTTCAATTCGGTACAAAGGCTGAAATACTTGAACCGATTGAGTTAAAACAAAAATACATAAAAATGCTTCAAGACGTGATTGCAAATCAAGAATAAAAAATCGAGAATAAAAATACAGGGTGTTGCCATTAAAAAGTAACACCCTGTTTTGTTTATAAAATTATTTTACAGTAAATTTTCTTTCATACAAGCAACATAAAAAGTTGTCACGGGTATCATAAGCTGTGCAAATGATTTTGAGCCTATGCCGCCGCAAAGAAGTGTATCTTCCGTAATTGTTTTGCCGCCGTGCAGCTTTGCCGCCGCATAGCTTTGTATATATTCAAGTGTCGGTATGCCCTTTTCCAAATAATCCTTTTTGCCTGTCAACTCATAAGCAATTGTGAGTGCTTCAAGAATAATAGGATTGTTGCCCAATCTTTTAAGGCTCGGCAATTCCTTGTAATAGAAAAGTCCGTTATCAAGAATACAGTTTTCGCACAAATCATCAACCGCACGCAGTATCATATCCTTTATTTTTTGCTGTGGTCTGATTCTGTAGTATCTCATAAGGCTGCCTACCGCAACGGAAATCATAAACACAACCCTTATTGCAACATTATCCATATAACTTGAAA
>CAZUXS010000108.1:0-7360 GCA_964624605.1 uncultured Lachnospiraceae bacterium
ATACAGCCACGGCATGGGCAGTAAGGAGCGTATACGTGACGGCATAAAATACGGTATGATGTTCACACTTGTGATTATGGTTATCGGTTTGGTGGTTATAGAAATTTTTGCAGAGCCGTTTTCAAGCCTTTTCGGCTTATCCGGAGAAACGCAAACACTTACCGTATCCGCAATGAGAATAGTTTCAATAAGCTTTATATTTGCAGGCATAAACGTAGCATTTCAAGGTGTGTTCCAAGCACTTAACGGCGGTATTGAATCGCTTGTTGTATCCGTTTGCAGACAGCTTGTGTTTATATTTCCGTTTGCGTGGCTTTTTGCAGGCATAGCAAAGCAAAATCCCGAATATATGTGGACGATATGGACAACATTCCCGATTGCAGAGTTGCTTTCAGCTGTGATTGCCGTTGTGCTTTTTAAGAGGATATATAAAAAGTTAAATGTATAAGTGGATTTCCCTATGTTTTGGATTGAAAAATGCGGTTTATTGTAGTATACTGTATATAACATAAAAACAAAGGGGAGGCGATGTTCTTGAAAGGACATAAAATCGGTGGGCTTTTGTTGGCGGCTGTTATGCTTTGCAACACTTTGGCGTTTGCATTGCCCGTGAGTGCGGCAACAAAGATTGACTACAAAAAATTTAATTTCAGAAAACAGGCGGTTTCCGAATCGGTGAATTTGTATGATTCAAGGAAAGCACCCGTATACGACAGCGAAAAGGGTTACGGCTTTGTTGACACAACTTCCGCTATGCCCAAAAGAAAGGTAAGCACTTCGGGGATAAGCAACAAGGGTTACGGCTATGTGAAAACCGAGGACGGCACGGGAAGTTATATCCATAACACAAATACGGATAACTACAACTACGGTGGTCTTGTTTTCCGTATCGATGTTGATAAGGCTTGTGCTTACGGAATAACCGTTGACCTTGCAGGTTGCACTTCCGAAAACACACAGGTGAGTGTGAACGGCACAAACCCAACCAGAATATTGGGCAGTGGCTATTGGGACAGCGGAAAAAATGTTAAGATACAAAACCATGCAAGATGGAGCGATAAGGATACTTGGAATTATAACTTTGTGTCTGCACAGGGCTATCTTGAAATCGAGGTAGAACCCAAAACTTTACCGACTGCCGAAAATCCCGTTACCGTCGGCATTGCAGGCATTACGCTTACAAAAAAAGGCAACAACATAAGGAAAGATGGCGAATTGCCGACAATTTACGTCTTGGGTGATTCAACACAGAAATCCTACACCTTTGAAGAAGCGGCTATGTCGGGTTGGGGACAGATTATATCACGTATGTTTGATACCGACAAAGTGAATGTTGTCAACTATTCAATGGGTGGTCGCTCAATGAGAAATATGTATGCCGAAAACAGATTCAACGATATTTTGCTCACGGCAAACGAGGGTGACTATGTGTTCATACATTCCGCACACAATGATGAGTCAACGGGTGACCAAAAGGGTGCGGAGGCTAGGTTTGGCAGAGGTTCAACCACCGAAACATACAGCAAGTGGCTCAATGATATATATATTCCATCACTTAGGGCGAGAGGTCTTGTGCCTGTGCTTGTAACTCCTATGCCAAGAACAAAGGACGGCGTTGCTGTCAACGGTTTCAGCCCGAATGCACCTGCAATGATGAAAGCTGCTGCACAGGCTAATGTCGATGTTGAGTGCGTGGATTTGTTTACGGCTGCGAAGAAGTATATCGAGAGCATTGGTCCCGAGCAAACAAAGGCTTTGTATATGAGCCTTGAAGCAGGCGAGTCACCGGGAAAAACAAATTCAGGTTCTTATGCAAACGGACATCCGGATAATAAAATAGACGGTACTCATTACAAAGAGGCACTCGGAAAGGTTTGGTGCAAGCTCATTGCGGAGGATATTTACAATCAAAGTAAGGGCGAAGATGCAAGCGAAAGTATGAAAGCACTTGAAACTTATTTAAGCAGTGATGTAATAAAGGCTGCGGCAACAGGTGATTGTAGTGAAGTTTATCCCGAATGGGCGAATGATGTAAGCATTTCACCTACAGGTGACGGCTATTATTACAGAAATCAGATAGAAAAACTTTTACAGCTCGGTGTTATGTTTAAGGATGAAAACGGAAACTTCAATCCCAATGAGGATATGAGTGTGAATGAGTTCATAAGTGCACTTTGTGCCCTTTGGGGAATTGATGTTGAGGATAGTTCCGTGAGTGATGCTCTTAAGAAGTATTACACCGACGATGCAATCACAAGAGAGGTTATGGCTGCGGTTGTGCTTGATGCTTACAAGCTCAGGTTCGGTACTGCCAATGACGGAAGCTACAACAAGCCTGCCTATATGACGGACTACAACGGCACAACAATTACACCCGATAACCCTATGTATGACCCAAATCTTACGGGTGAAGAAGCTCAATATTATCCTCTTGCAGGTTGGGGAAATATTACCGATAAGGATGAAATTTCTCCCGAATATGCGGATGCTTTCAAGACTGTATATAACCTCGGACTTATGAGAAGTGAAAACGGTATTGAAAGAGGTAAGATGGAAAACGGTACTCTAATCGAACCAAAAACGGTTGTTACAAGGGCAAAGGCGGCAAAAGAGCTGTGGTTCTTGTGGGTACTGGGTCAAACGGATGTAAACAAGGAAAACAATGAGCTTACAATAGTAGATAAAAACGGAAATAACGTAAATGTTGAATATAAGTCCGTTTTAGGTTAAAATTTTTGAAGAACTGCCATATAAATATTAATATGGTGGTTCTTTTTTTGATAAAATTACAAAAATAATATTGACATAATATCAAAAATAAGGTAAAATTTATACAAAAGGGCGAAAAATATATAATGATGCGGGGGTGTTTTTATGTGTACCTTGAATGATTTGGAGTGTATATATACACAGGTGAATCCCGTTGAACTTTCGGGGATTGTCGGTATGGATACAGCGATTAAAAGAGCGGTGCTGGATACGAGAATTGCTCAAAAATATATTGATGTTTTTAAGGATAACGGTTTTGACGAAAACGGAAAATACAGTATTATTGCTTTCGGAAGATTGGGTGAAGAGAACAATATCACGGATTGTATGTTTAGGTTTGAAAAGCCTTTTCATATTATAAAGTACAAAAACAACTATGTTGCCGTTGTGGAAAAGGAATTTTCATTCAATGATAATTTTGAGGGGTTTAATTGCAGGGTTGGTGTAAGCTCCGTGCAGACGGGAATGAAAGATTTTTCAAGGCTTTATAAGCAGGCAATGTCCTCTTTGAGGGCGGCATATATACTCGATGAAGATGTTATGCTTTATGACAACACAAGCATATTGAGTGTTATACTGGCGATTGAGGATAGGCAGCTTTTAACCGAGTTTTACAAAAAAAGGCTTTCCGCCATTGAAGAATACGACAATGAAAATAACTCCGAATTGATTGAAACCCTGTTTTACTATCTGAAAGCGGACGGAGATAATCACGAGGGTGCAAGGCTTATGGATATCGATGAGGTTGAAATGGATGAGCGTATGAACAAAATACGTAAAATTTGCGGCAAGGAATTTAATTGTGCGGATGAAAAGTGTGAGTACCTCACGGCTATATATGTTAAAAAATCTCTTGATGATGAAATTGAGGTTTAATTGAAGATTAACCGAAATGAAGATTAATTGAAGTTTGAACTAAAATGGGGTGTGCATTGACAGCACACCCTGTATTTTTTATGATTTATTTGTTATGTTTTGGTAGTTTTCGCCCCATTGTTTGAGGGAATCTATTATAGGTCGCATACTTTCACCAAGCTCGGAAAGTGAATATTCAACTCTCGGCGGTGTTTCACTATATACCTTTCTTGTCACTATTCCGTCAGCCTCCATGGAACGCAGATTTTCTGTCAGTACCTTTTGGCTTATGCCGTCCAAACTTTTTTGCAATTCATTAAATCTCCACGGACGGACAAGAAGATTGCGCATAATCAATAATTTCCATTTACTGCCTATAAGCTTCACTGTTGTTGCTACGGGGCAAGCAGGTAGGTCTTGTGTCTTTCTCATATTGTATTACCTCCTTGTTTAAAGTATAACATATTGAATATAAAAAATCAACAGTTACATAAAAGTGCGTGCTTGACTTGTGCAAAAATTGTGATATAATAGTAATTACAGATGAAACTCTGAAAAATATATGAAAGGATGGTGTATATTTATGGCACTTTCTAATTTAGCTGGTTGGAGAAACGGTAAGGGAACATCTATGGCTGCATCTTGCGGTAGCGCTTGCGGTTCAGGAGATAAGAAGGCTGACAAGCCTGCAGCTTGTGGCAGCGCATGCGGTTCAGGCGACAAGATGGCAGATAAGCCTGCAGCTTGTGGCAGCGCTTGCGGTTCAGGCGACAAATAATTATCGGTAAATTAATACCCCAACTATTATCCCTGTGGAAGTGATATTTCACAGGGATTTTTAAAAATATGAGGTGTAAGTGATGAAACAATATTTTTCTTTTCAGTGGCATATAACAGATGAGTGCGACCAAAGATGCAAGCACTGTTATATATTTTCGGAGGATACCTGCAAAAAAATAGATAGAATGAGTATGGAGCAAATGCTTGACGTTCTCGCAAATTGTGAAGATATGTGCGAGAAGTACAACAGGCTGCCATATTTTTATATAACTGGCGGCGACCCTATATTGCACCCCGATTTTTGGAATTTGCTTAAGGTTTTGAAGGATAAGAATATTCCTTTCACGATACTGGGCAATCCTTTTCATTTGAATGATGAGGTGTGTGCAAGGCTTAAGGAACACGGTTGCCAAAAATATCAGCTTTCAATCGACGGCATGAGAGATACTCATGATTGGTTCAGAAAGCCGGGTTCTTTTGATACCACTCTTGAAAAAATAGATTGCATAAACCGTGCAGGTATACGTTCGGTTGTTATGACTACCGTATCGGGCACAAACATAAAGGAGATACCCGATATTATAGATTTAGTTGTGAAGCATAATGTAAAGGTTTTCGCCTTTGCGAGATATTGCCCCACAAGTGATGAAAAGGATACGCACATTGAGCCTTTGGAATACAGAAATCTGCTCGATATTTGCCAAAGTAAGTTTGATAAATATGAGGATGAGGGCTGTGATACATATTTTAACAAAAAAGACCATTTATGGACTTTGTATGAATATGAAAAGGGTATATTCAAAATTCCCGAGGATACCGAAGAGGGCGTTATATACGGTGGTTGCAATATGGGTAACTGCCATTTGACAATACTCCCGACAGGCGATATCTATGCTTGCCGCAGGTTTGAAAGCAAGGTCGGTAATGTGTTTGAAGATAAGATTGCCGATGTTTGGATTTGTGAAATGGAAAAATACAGAGAATTTGACAAGTTTGAAAAATGTTCAAAATGTGAGCTTGGTGCTTGGTGCAGAGGTTGTCCCGCAGTGACTTACGGCACAACAGGCAGCTGCTACGGCACAGACCCACAGTGTTGGAAAGAGATAGAGGGTGAATGATATGTTGATGGATTTAATAAAGGCAAGACATTCAATAAGAAAGTACACGGATGAGCAAATCAGCCGTGAAGATTTGGATAAGATACTTGAAGCGGGCAATTTTGCACCCAATGCGGGCGGCGGTCAAAGAAGTATGCTTGTGGGCGTAAGAAATAAGGAGCTTACCACAAAAATAGGCATAATGAATGTTGCGGATTTTGACAGAAGCAATCTTGCAGGTTCCTATGTTTCAAAGGAACAGCCCAGCACAATAGATGACCCAACATTGAAAAACGGTTTTTACGGTGCACCCAGTGTTGTTGCAATCTTCGGACAGGATAATTTTATGTTTAGGATTGCGGACGCTTTTTGTTGTGCGGAAAATATGGTTTTGCAGGCTACGGAGCTTGGAATTGCTTCCTGCATAATATCCCGTGGTGAAGAAACATTTGTGAGCGAAGAGGGCAAGGAGCTTCTTAAGCAGTGGGAAATCCCCGATAATTACACGGCGATATGTTTTGTTATACTTGGCTATATAAATGGCGAACAGCCTCAAACAAAGCCGAGAAAGCCGGGCAGAGTAAGAGTGATTGAGTAAGGAGAAACAATATGATAATACAAACGGGTATGAGGACGGATATACCTGCACTTTATTCAAAGTGGTTTTTGAACAGGTTGAAAGAGGGGTATGTTATGGTGAGAAATCCATATAATCCCACGTCCGTCACAAAATACAGCCTGTCTCCCAAAGTGGTGGATTTGATTGCGTTTTGCACCAAAAATCCCGCACCAATGCTGCCGCATTTGGACGTGCTTAAGCCATACGGGCAGTATTGGTTTGTGACCATAACGCCTTATGGCAAGGAGATAGAACCCAACGTACCACCTAAGGAAACGGTTATGGAAAACTTTAAGGAGCTTTCCGATAAGGTGGGTGTGAACTGTGTCGGTTGGAGATATGACCCCATTTTCATAACCGAAAAATACACGCTTGAGAGACATATAGCAGATTTTGAAAGTATGGCAAAAAATCTTTGCGGCTACACAAAAACCTGTGTAATCAGCTTCATAGATATGTATAAAAAGGTAAAGAGAAATTTTCCGCAGGCTAGAGAGGTTTCGCCTGCCGAGAGAATTGCCATAGGTAAGGAATTTGTGCGTATAGGCAAAAAATACGGCATGACGATTAAAAGCTGTGCCGAGGGTAGGGACTTGGAGCCTTACGGAGTTGACTGCGGCGGATGTATGACGGTGAGTACCTTTGAAACGGCACTCAATGCAAAGCTGAAAGTGCCTAAGAAGAAATGCCAAAGGTCGGAGTGTGCCTGTCTGCTTGGCAACGACATAGGCAATTATGATACCTGTACGCATCTTTGTAAATATTGCTATGCAAATGCAAATCCCGAAGCGGTGAAACGAAATGCAAAAGCACATAACCCACAATCACCGTTTTTGCTCGGAAATTTGCAAGAGGGCGATAAGGTGCATGAGGCAAGGCAGGAGAGTTGGATGGATTATCAGCTTAAGCTGATGTAAATTAATATAACATTCAGGCTGAGTGATTTCAGCCTTTTAAAAATCATTACAATGTAGGCTGAGTGGTTTTCAGCCTTACACGGCAGGAATTTGGTAAGAAAATGATAATTAGGTTGAGTGGTTTTCAGCCTTCCCTTGTTAGGGAAGGGGGACCGCTTTAGCGGTGGATGAGTAGCGGGAGAATGTGGAATTGGGATGAAATTCCAATAATATATTTTATAGTATACTTTTTTCTATAAAAAATTACTTCTCCCATATCCCTAGGAAGGATTGTTCTTTTTTACGAAAAAAGAACCAAAAACGTTGGGTGGTTCGCATTTTGC
>CAZUXS010000109.1:0-7342 GCA_964624605.1 uncultured Lachnospiraceae bacterium
TCAACATTTCAATTGAAAGTGAAATGGGTATCCGCCCAATCATTCTCAGAAACGAACAGAGAAGAAGTATATTCAAACTTCAAGAGGGACTTGTGCGTGCTTTCAGAACCTATCTTGAAGATAATGACTTCACGGAGATATTCACACCAAAGATTGTTGCGGCAGGCGCTGAGGGCGGTGCAAACATATTCAAGCTTGAATACTTCGGCAAAAAGGCTTACCTTGCACAAAGTCCACAGTTCTACAAGCAGACACTCATTCCTATATATGAAAGAGTATTTGAAATAGCTCCCGTATTCAGAGCGGAAAAGCACAACACAGCAAGACACCTTAACGAATATGTGAGTGTTGACTTTGAAATGGGTTTTATAAACAGCTTCTATGATGTAATAAATATGGAAACTGGTATGATACGTTTTGCAATGGATTACCTCAGAGAAAACTATTCAACCTACCTCAAAAAACTTAATGTGGAACTTCCCGAAGTAAAGGAAATACCTTGTGTTAAGTTCAGAGATGCAAAAGAAATGGTTGCGGAAAAATATAACAGAAAAATCAAAGACCCTTATGACCTTGAACCCGAAGAAGAAAGACTCATCGGTGAGCTTTTCAAAGAAGAATACGGCAGTGACTTTGTTTTCGTTACCGATTATCCTGTTAAAAAGCGTCCTTTCTACGCTATGGATGACCCCGAAAACGATAAATACACTTTGAGCTTTGACCTCCTTTTCAGAGGTTTGGAAGTTACAACAGGCGGTCAGAGAATACACGATTACGACGAACAGGTTGAGAAAATGAAGAGAAAGAAACTCGACCCTGCCGATTTTGAAAGCTACTTACAGCTTCACAAATACGGCTGCCCACCTCACGGCGGTTTAGGTATGGGACTTGAAAGATTTTTGATGCAGCTCATAGGTGAAAAGAACATAAGAGCAACCTCATTGTTCCCAAGAGATACACTCAGACTTAACCCTTAATTGATAATTCAGGAGGTAACGCAATGACTATTGATGATAAACTTATAACATATCTTGAAGACCTTTCAAGACTTCACCTTACGGATGATGAAAAGGCAAAGGCAAAGGACGATTTGGGCAAAATACTTGCTTATATGGATAAACTCGGTGAACTCGATACTTCAAATGTGGATGCAATGTCACACCCATTTGAATTTACAAACAATTTCAGAGAAGATAAGGTTGAGGACTCAACCGACAGAGAAGTAATATTACAGAATGCGCCTCAGAAAAAGGACGGCTGTTTCAAAGTACCTACCACTGTGGAATAAGGAGCTGAAAATATGGATTACGAAAAAATGACAGCCCTTGAGCTTGGACAGGCTATAAGGGATAAAAAAACAAGTGCCGTGGAGCTTGCAAAAGTGGCACTTGCCAAAATAGAAGAAAAAGAAAAGGATATAAACGCTTTCACTACTCTGCTTGATGCCGACAAGGTGCTTGAAAATGCGGCAGATGTTCAATCTAAGATTGAAAGCGGAGAAATAACTTCACCTCTTGCAGGTGTGCCAATGGCTGTGAAAGACAACATCACAACAAAATGTGTAAAAACAACCTGTGGTTCAAAAATGCTTGCGGATTTTGTACCACCTTACAATGCAACCGTAATTGACAGACTTAAGGACAGCGGTGCTGTTGTTCTCGGTAAGCTCAACATGGATGAATTTGCAATGGGCGGTAGTACCGAAACTTCTTACTTCGGTGCCACAAAAAACCCTTGGGATATCGAAAGAGTACCCGGTGGTTCTTCAGGTGGTTCAGCTGCTGCGGTTGCAGCCAATGAAGCTGTTTACACCCTCGGTAGTGACACTGGCGGTTCAATACGTCAGCCTTGTTCATTCTGCGGTGTCAGCGGTATAAAGCCTACCTACGGTGCAGTTTCAAGATACGGACTTGTTGCCTTTGCCTCATCACTCGACCAGATTGGTACAATAGGCAGAGATATACGTGACTGTGCCGAGGTTCTCTCAACAATCTCAGGTCATGACAGACGTGATTCAACTTCAGTTCATCGCCCCGCTTTTGATTTCAGTGCTTGCTTTGACGGCGATGTAAGCGGTATGAAGATAGGTATTCCGACAAACTACTTCGGCGAGGGTCTTGACGAGGATGTTAAGGTTTCCGTAATGGACGCGGCTAAACAGCTTGAAAAGATGGGTGCTAAACTTGTTGATATCTCACTTCCCATAGTTGATTACGCTATACCGACATACTATGTTGTAGCCTGTGCGGAAGCCAGCTCCAACCTTTCAAGATATGACGGTATAAAATACGGTTACAGAAGTCCTAACGGAGAAGAGCTTTTGGATGTATTCTACAATTCCAGAAGTGAGGGCTTCGGTATGGAAGTTAAAAGAAGAATTATGCTTGGTTCTTTCGTACTCAGTTCAGGCTACTATGATGCCTACTATAAAAAGGGCTTGCAGATAAGAGGACTTATTAAAAAGTCATTCACGGATGCCTTTGAAAATGTGGATATGATTCTTTCACCAGTAGCCCCAACAACGGCATACAAAATCGGTGAAAACGTAAACGACCCACTTAAAATGTACCTTGGTGATATATATACGGTTTCCGTCAACCTTGCAGGTATGCCTGCCGTTTCACTGCCTTGCGGTTTCGGCAAAAACGCTATGCCTGTTGGTATGCAGCTTATAGGTAACGCCTTTGATGAAGCTAAGCTTATAAAGGTTGCACACGCATATCAGACTGTTACCGACTTCCATAAAAAGAAACCAACGGAGGTGAGATAAATGAACTATGAAATCGTAATGGGACTTGAAGTCCATGTGGAACTTGCCACAAAATCAAAAATATTCTGTAGTTGTACAACACAGTTCGGTGGCGCACCAAACACTCACGTATGCCCCGTATGCACGGGTATGCCGGGTGTACTCCCCGTAATGAACGAAAAAGTTGTGGACTTTGCCGTTCGCACAGGTCTTGCGCTCAACTGTGATATAACTCGTCACAATAAATTCGACAGAAAAAACTATTTCTATCCCGATTTGCCAAAGGCTTATCAGGTAAGTCAGCTTTATCTTCCAATCTGCCGTAACGGTAAGGTTGAAATTGAAGTTGAGGGTGAAAAGAAATCAATCGGTATTCACGAAATACACATGGAGGAGGATGCAGGTAAGCTTGTGCATGACCCTTGGGATGATTGCACACTTGTTGACTACAACCGTTGCGGTGTACCTCTTTTGGAAATTGTATCCGAACCCGATTTCAGAAGTGCCGATGAAGTTCTTGCTTACCTCACAAAGCTCCGTGAAACACTGCTTTACCTCGGTGTTTCCGACTGTAAGATGCAAGAGGGTTCAATGCGTGCCGATATCAACCTTTCAGTTCGCCCCGTAGGTCAGAAAGAGTTCGGTACAAGAACCGAAATGAAGAATATGAACTCTATGAAAGCTATCGGCAGAGCAATCAACTATGAGGCTAAACGCCAGATTGAAGTGATTGAAGAAGGCGGCAAGGTATTGCAGGAAACAAGAAGATGGGACGATAACAAGGACCACAGCTATGCAATGCGTAGCAAGGAAAATGCACAGGATTACAGATATTTCCCCGAACCCGACCTTTTGCCTATTGAAATCAGTCAGGAATGGATTGACAGAGCGGTTGAAAATATGCCCGAACTTGCAGATGCAAAGAGAGAAAGATTTGTGCGTGACTTCGGCTTGACCGAATATGATGCACAGGTGCTCACAACAAGCCGTGAACTCACTACCCTTTTTGAGGAAACAAACGAGATTTGTAATAATCCCAAAGAGGTCTGCAACCTTATACTCGGTGAACTTATGGGACTTATGAGTAAATCGGGTGTGCTTGCGGAGGATGTGCATATTGCACCTCAAAAAATCGCTGACCTCATCTCTATGGTAAAGGACAACAAGATAAACAGAACAACATATAAGGAAGTTTTCGAAAAGGTATTCACAGATGATGTTGACCCTGTGAAGTACGTTGAAGAAAACAATCTCGGTATGCTCAACGATGATTCACTTGTTGAGGAAACAATTGATAAGCTTCTTGCCGAGAACCCCGATGTTGTGGAAGAAATACACGCAGGCAAGAAAAAGCTTGTAGGCTTCCTTGTAGGTCAAACAATGAAAGCATTAAAGGGTAAAGCAAATCCTCAGTTAATAAACGAAATACTTGCAAAAAAACTTTAAACATAAATGAGGCTGTATGGATATTTTTTCATCCATGCAGCCTCTCCTTTTGCCAAACAACCATTAATATTACATCGAAATTTTTATTTAGTACATATACACTCACAAAACATTCTATCAACATTTACTTTAGCCTGACGGCTCGGTAACTTATTCGGTTATGCTATACAAACAAAAAAGGAGGCTTTAAAAATGAAACTAAAGAGATTAACAGCAATGTTGCTTGCAACGGTTATGGCATTTGGTGCGGTAAATGTTGCTTTTGCGGAGGAAAAAGCGGAAGATACCAAGGTTGAAACAATGGCAGTAAGTACAGATATAACGTACGCCGTCGATGGCGGAAACATTTATTTTGATAAAAATTCCGGTAAAATTACGGATGCCGATGAGGAAATACCATCCGCTGTTATACCCAATACAATTAATGGAATAGCAGTTACCGCCATCGCCGGTTATGCATTTTACAAATGTAGAAATTTGGAAAGCATAGTCATACCCGATTCAATTAAGTCTATTGATGAAGAGGCTTTTTCCAATTGTGAAAATTTGAAAAACATAACCCTACCCGATTCAATTGAGTCTATTGGTGATTGTGTTTTTTTATATTGCGAAAACTTACAAAATATATATGTTTCGGAAAACAATGACTATTTTACAATTGACAATGGAATTCTTTTTAGTAAAGATAAATTTTGCTGATTGTATAAGTTTAAAAACTGTTGTATACCAAAATCAATTACTTCTATAAATAATTATACTTTTAGTGGATGTACAAGTTTAACAGATGTTATAATACCAAATAAGGTTACTTCTATTGGTTCTAGGGCTTTTGAAAAATGTGAAAGTTTAACAAATGTTGTAATACCGAATAGGGTTACTTCTATCGATTATGATGCTTTTATAGATTGTTCTAAATTAACGAATATTACAATACCCAAATCGGTTACTTCTGTCGGCAAATCTGCTTTCGGCAGTGATTTGAAGAAAGTGTACTGCTATAAAGGAAGTTATGCTGATAATGCTGAGCTTTATGATAAAGATACGGAAATAATATATATTGATTCAGACCAAACTGAATCTACCACAACTACAACTACAACTACAACTACAACGGAAGCCACAACAGAGGCTACCACAACTACCACTACGGAAACAACAACCACCGAACCAAGCACGGAAGCAACCACGGTTGCAATCCCCGTGACGGGTGGCAACCTTTATTTTGACCCATCCACACAGCAGATTGTTGGTTGTGACAACTCCGTAACAGCTGTGGATATCCCCGAAAATATCGGTGGTACACAAATCAGCGGTATAAGTGAAAACACTTTTGCTAACGTTCTTTCACTTGAAAGCATATCAATACCAAACACAGTTAAAACAATCGGCAAAAACACATTTGCAAATTGCAAATTACTTAAAAACATAACCTGCGAAAAAGGCTCTGCGGCAGATAACACACAGCTGTATCCGACAGCGGCGGAAATAACCTATACCGAGCAGGGCAACACCTTCACCTACGGTGATGCAACGGGTGACGGAATTATAACCGCCAACGATGCCGCAATGATTTTGCAAAAATCACTCAACCTTGACTTCATTACGGATATAGAGAAGAACACATCGGATTACAAAAAATATCTTGATGTGAACGGTGATGACAAAATTGATGCCAATGATGCCGCACTCGTACTTCAAAAATCATTGAACTTTGATTTCAAAATGCCTTGTGAGACATAAGATTCAAACCCCAAAATATATCACATAAAAAATCACAGCCAATTATATTCGTTTATACAATTGGCTGTGTATTTTATTGTTTAATGCTTTGGCACTGTTACACCGATTAAATCACTTTGATATCCTCATGTTTTATCATCCTCATCGGTCCAATCCATAACAATTTCATTGGTGTTTAAATCAACAATATAGGTTCTTAAACCTATCGGAGCCATCACATTTTGTCCGTCACAAACAAGGTAGTTGCCCTGTATGCCCGCATTGTAAATTGTCTTATAGGAAACCAGCTCAACCTTACTTCCATCTTCAAGACCTATCTTATAAACGGTATACGGCAAATCGTAATCTATGCAATACAAGGCACCCGAAGCCGAACCCACAATTTCATTTATATTTTCTTCCACCATGACAATTTCATCACTATCAAATGGTAATTTGCAAAGGTCGCTTCGTTCTTCCGTTTCCGTGGATGTGGTTTTTGTGAAGAATATACCGTCATCATTGACACATAAATAAGTTTTTTCCTTGCCGTTATTTTGCACCAAATCGGAAACCTTTGTTTTTTCTCCCGATTCTAAATTATACTTATATAATTTTGAATTGTCGGTAGGCTCAAAAAAATAGACCTCATCGTTATAGCAATCAAATTCCACCTGTTCATTTTGAGTATATGAAACATATATTTCTTCACCGCTATTAATATCTTTTGCAACAATAGAGTATGTAAAATCATTATGATTTTCACCCGACAAAATCATATAATTGCCATTCAGCTTCAAATCATAAACATCCAATTCTGTTTTGATTTTCGTTTCCTCGTTGCTGTCGGTATCAATCAAATATATATAACCGAAGTTTTCATTTTGTCTGCTGTACCAATACAAATTTTTACCGTCGTATTTAATATTGCTTGAGGCTTTTTTGTTCATATACAGGCTTTTCTCACCGTTGCTGTACTGCCATATTTTGTCATCACGCTTGAAATAAACCGCCTCCCCACCTTGCACGGTCGTATTCCTTGTGTGATTGCGAAAATAAGCAAAATAAGCCACTAAACATAAAACCACAAAAACTATACAAAAACCTATAATTTTCTTAGCATTTGACATAAACCTACTCCTCCTTATTCGAGACAGTTGCAAAAAAGATATATAACTTCCGCTACCCCATAAAACTTAAGGGATAGCTGTGCTATCCCTTAAATATTATCTCACTATTATTTATCTCTAAGCTGTGCACCGAGTCTTGATTCGAGTTCTTTCAAAATCTTCTTCATAGGTGCGTTTACATCTTCGTCTGTAAGAGTTCTGTCTGCAGCTCTGAATGTGATGTTATAGGCAACGGACTTATATCCCTCTGCAATCTGCTTGCCCTTGTATACATCGAAAAGCTGTATGCTTTCAAGCA
>CAZUXS010000110.1:0-7297 GCA_964624605.1 uncultured Lachnospiraceae bacterium
TTCCCTGTGAAGCCTTTTCAACATCTTTTGCAAGGCGGTTATTTATTGCACTTTGAAATTCGCCTATAGGTGACATTATGGATGCCTTTGAATCATTGTAAAAGCTGTCATAAAGCATTTGCACAGCACTTGCTTTCAACTCTTCGGGTGTCATAGCATAATATTTCTGGGATATTTCGCAATCCTGTACATATTTCATATAACCGTACAATTCATCATTGTCTATGTATTCATTCGGTGAAATTGCATTTGCCAGCATGACAAGCTTCATAGATTTTGTTTCTGTTTCAATAAGTGTATCGGAATAAAGCTTTGCCTGTGAAAGCAGTGACTTTTCCTCGGCAAGCAAATTATAGGAAGAAAGCTCATCTATAACACTATCCCTTGTTTTTGTGCCATTAATCTCGTGCCAATAATTATACAAGTATTCGGTGTCACCCGTGACGGCAAATTTACGTGCTTCATCGGTCAAATAATCGGAAGCATCGGCAAGCTGTTCACCCAAGGCACAAAGCTCGGTTCTGTTTTCCTGTGTCTGTTGCTCATTTTGTATACAGACACTCATATATCTGTTTCCGCAGTAAATCACGAGTATTACCATCAAAAACAGAAACACGGAAACAAATGTAATTCGCTTACTGTTCAATATAATACGCACCTTATTGTTTTTTATCGTCATTTTTTCACCGCCTTAAAAAAATTTATGTTAAAACAGGACTTGCCAAAAGTGATATATTATGTTAAAATATGTTTATAACATTGCAACGGTGCTTTTGATGAATTTTCCATCAAAGCACTTTTTTCACATTTAGGAGGTTTTAACTATGGCTTGTTTTATAGTAACTGCTACGGAAGCCGTTGTAACGACTGTTGCAACAAAGATAATCGAAAAGAAGGAAAATTCAGCCGAAGCTAATCAAGCTTTTTCCAAATTTTCAAAAAAACTGGGCTGGCTTAACAATATGCTTTGGGGTGGCTCTGCTCTTCTTGCTCTCGAACACGTTTGGCACGGAGAAGTCGTTCCTTGGTTCCCATTTTTAACAAATGCAATTAACCCTGCCGACAGAGCGGAAATGCTTCACGAAATGGCAACATCGGGTGTGGCTATGGCTTTGGTTGTCACCATCGTATGGGCAGGCATTGTTGCAGTATCTGCAAATCTTGAAAAAAAGGCAAGCAAGGAATCAGTGTTAGAGAGGTGATATTATGACATTACTCATTACGGTATTTTCAGCTATCATAGCAACAACAGTTTGGTACGCAAAAGGGCTTAACAACAATATGAAGCTCGGCACACTTTCACTTATGTATTGGGGTGCTTCACTTATGTGGCTCGTTGATGCAGTTGTTGAATATATGGAAATGGGTGCGGAATATTTCACACCTGCGGCAGCCGATATGATTAACGATGCCTTTCTCGGTTTTTCCGTTACGGCTTTCGGACTTGTAATATGGCTTGTAATTCTTTTTGTAAAAGACCCACAGGGTATTGTAAGGAAAGCATTAACAAAATAACACTTCACGGGGCTGTAACTATTCAGCCCCGATTTTTATTTGATTTTTTTAGTATCTTCGACTAATTTCCGCACTTTATCCGCTGCTTTTTCCAAACTCTGTGCAGTTTTCCCGAGTGCCTTTATCACAACATAATTTTTGTCATTGCGTGTTATGCCGTAGGGTGTTTCAAAATCCTCAAACAATTCAAAAATTTCCGAATCGTCAATTTCAACATTGCATATCACCATACTCAATAAATGCGTATAACCCTCATACATTCCCAAGCCGTTCATATTCATTTTTTCAGGGCAAAACCTTGTGTTATCACGGTAAGTAAGCACGTTGTTTTCAAATATGCTAACAAGCGAATTGTAATATATGTATTCAAATTTTTCGCCCCTTGCCGCTCTTCCGCACACCATAATATCACTGTATACAAAGGCGGAGCTTGAATTTGACAAATTTACTTTTACCCTATTACTCATTGCCGACCGGGCATAGGGTATTGTGGGCAGCGGATTATATATAAACAGAGAGTTTTCATCAAGAGTAATATTGATATTTCTTTCAGCCTGTCCGTTTTCCATTTTATGTATTTTTTCAAATGACTGTGAACACAGCTCGGCAACGGAATTTTCACCTACTGTAATATCAATTTCCTGTTTATCGCCCGACATAAGTCCGGGTGAAGCCGACATCTGCACAACACGCATTAAACCGTTCTCATAAAAAGGCTTCATTATTTTAAACGGCGGAGTGAAATATACATCATTCAAAATAGTTGTGCCGTCCTTGTAGGCTATATCAAGCATCAATTTCGACAGGGCACCGTATTTGTTTTCCATATTACTCCATACCCTCAAGCATTACATTTTCACGTATCCACTTCACAACGGTGTCAACGCCCTCGTCATCTCTTATATCCGTGAAAACAAAAGGTCTGTCGCCACGCATTTTTTTGCTGTCCCTCTCCATAACGGAAAGGTCCGCACCAACATAGGGAGCTAAATCGGTTTTGTTTATTACAAGCAAATCACTGCGTGTTATGCCGGGACCACCCTTGCGAGGTATTTTGTCACCCTCGGCAACATCAATTACAAATATTGTGGCTTCAACCAATTCCGGTGAGAATGTTGCGGAAAGATTATCCCCACCGCTTTCTATAAACATAAGCTCAATATCGGGGAAGCGTTCCATAAGCTCATCAACGGCTTCCAAATTCATGGAAGCGTCCTCTCTTATAGCCGTATGAGGGCAGCCGCCCGTTTCCACACCTATAATTCTTTCCTTCGGAAGTACACTGTTTTTGCACAAAAACTCGGCATCTTCCTTTGTATATATATCATTTGTAATTACACCTATGCTGTAATAGGGTGACAATTTTCTTGTAAGTATTTCAATCAATGCGGTTTTGCCCGAACCGACGGGGCCCGCAACACCTATTTTTACATAACTCATAAAATCTCTCCTTATGACATATAAAGTCTTGAATATAATCTCTCGTGTTCCATACACCTTATATCAAAGGCAGGCGTACTAAGGCAAAAATCCGTTTCATCGGCAATCATTATATCCTCAACTATTTTTTCCATCAACTCATAACTTTCATAAAGCAATTTTTGCCCTACACTCTGGCTAAGCGGTACAGTTTTAACGCAGTTTGTAATCATGGCTGAACACTGTGCATAAATGTAGGTATAAAGTGCCGTTTTCAAATCAACACCTATTGCCGAACAGACCACACCGTAAGCAATGCAATGATGCTTGCCTGCATAATCCAAATCTATATATTTATTGAAATAATCTTTTTTTGCCCTTATATTGCAGGCTTTCAATGTTTTTATAAATCTTGAACCCAGTTTAATGGAGGCAAGCCTTATTTCCTTTGGTGCTTTTGAAGCTGTGAGAATTTCGTCAAGCTCTTTCAGTTTTTCGGGCTTGTCGGCATACTTGTAAGCAAGTTTCGCACCCAAAAGCTCTGTGTTTTTCAAGCTGTATTCAAGTCTGTTGTTTATATACTGCCTTATTTCCTCTTCCGTATTCAGCATATTTTTTTGAATATAGGTTTCAAGTCCGTAGGAATGGGAGTAGCCACCTATGGGAAATAAGGCATCATTTATTTGCAATAATAAAAAATTTACATTTTCCATAGGCATTAATGTGTGTGATTATTTACTGTTGAAGATATTGCCTTATCGAAATTCAACTTTTGAAGTTTCTTTTCGGCTGTAACTCTCACACATTCGCCGTCTATATGCTTATGAATTTTATTAAGCATATCAAGCATAGGTTGATTGTATGGCGTTATAAACTGCCTTTCGTTGTCGCCGTAAAACAGAGTTGCGTGCCTGTTGCCTATTTCATAGCAAACCTTTGGAATAAGGCTGTCACTCGGCACATCCACCACAATCACCTCACAAGGCGGTATGCTTACCACAACCGCAATCTTATCGTCGGCATAAAGCACATCACCCTCATTCATACCCTTTGTGAGAATGTCATTATCCAATCTTATGCCTATTTCAATACCGCCCTTTGTTGTTTTTTTGTGGAGCTTCTTAAAAGCCTCGTGCCACTCTATATCCACATAATCAATTTCCAAATTTTTGAATTTATCATCCGTAATCTTTCCTAAAATTTTTTCACATAACATAATAATTCTCCTTTAGAACAGATTGTAAAGTTGTGTCAACGGCAGTTTTTCGGCAGGTTTTGAAGTGATTTCAACTCCATCCGCCGTTACCTTATAAGTTTCGGGGTCAACCGTGATTTCGGGTGCATTGTCATTGAGCTTCATATCGCTTTTTGTTATATTTCTGCAATTTCTTACCGGCACAACGGTTTTTTCAAGTCCCAATTTTTCCTTTATATTATTATCGTCAGCCGCCTTTGAAACGAATGTTAAACAGGTTTTATACTTAGCCTTTCCCTGTGCACCGAACATAGGCTGATACATTACGGGTTGAGTTGTAGGTATAGATGCGTTTGCATCGCCCATTTTTGATGCCGCTATCATACCGCCCTTTATTACAATATCGGGCTTTACGCCGAAAAATGCAGGATTCCACAGCACAAGATCAGCAAACTTACCCACCTCAACAGAGCCTACATAATCCGCAATGCCGTTTGTGATAGCAGGATTTATGGTGTATTTTGCAATATATCTTTTCACTCTGAAATTGTCATTTCCGTTGCTGTCCTCCGGCAAAGCTCCTCTCTCTTCTTTCATTTTATGTGCCGTCTGCCATGTTCTGGTTATAACTTCGCCTATTCTTCCCATAGCCTGTGAGTCGGAACTCATCATTGAAAATATGCCCATATCGTGGAGAACATCTTCAGCCGCTATAGTTTCGGGTCTTATTCTGGAATCTGCAAAGGCAACATCTTCGGGGATTTTGTTATCAAGGTGATGACAAACCATAAGCATATCCAAATGTTCATCAATAGTATTTCTTGTAAATGGCATAGTCGGGTTGGTTGATGATGGCAGAATATTCTGAAAGCCTGCCGCCCTTATTATATCGGGAGCGTGACCGCCGCCTGCACCCTCCGTATGGAATGTGTGAATGGTTCTTCCGCCGACAGCTTCGATTGTATCTTCAACACAGCCTGCCTCGTTAAGTGTGTCCGTGTGAATTGCCACTTGCACATCATATTCATCGGCAACCGTCAAAGCCGCATCTATTACGGCAGGAGTAGCACCCCAATCCTCGTGAATTTTAAGTCCCATAGCACCTGCTTGTATCTGTTCTTCAAGCGGCTTTTTGCTTCCGCAATTTCCCTTGCCCATAAAGCCCAAATTTATGGGATATTCCTCCGCAGCCAAAAGCATTTGCTCTATGTTCCAAGGTCCGGGGGTACAAGTGGTTGCATTTGTTCCGTCGGCAGGACCCGTACCACCGCCAATCATTGTTGTTATTCCCGAATACAGTGCACAATCCACCTGTTGAGGGCAGATGAAATGTATGTGAGAATCTATGCCGCCTGCCGTCACAATCATACCCTCGCCCGCAAGTGCCTCGGTTGATGCACCCACAGTCATACCGGGTGTCACATTTTCCATAATATCGGGATTGCCTGCGTGACCTATGGCTGAAATTTTGCCGTCCTTAATACCTATATCAGCCTTATATATACCCGTGTAATCCACAATCAACGCATTTGTGATTACCAAATCCAAATCACCGTTTTCGGAGGTTGTGTTTACACTCTGTCCCATGCCGTCACGCAGAGTTTTACCGCCGCCGAATTTCGCTTCATCGCCATAAGAAGTATAGTCCTTTTCAACCTCTATAATAAGATTTGTGTCGGCAAGCCTTACCTTATCGCCCGTTGTGGGGCCGTACATCATTGCATATTTTTCGCCGCTTATTTTAGACAATTTTTATCTCTCCTTTTTTATAAAACCTTTTTTGACCGCCTTATCAACACTTGTGTTTTTGGTATCCTCGGAGCAATGTCCGCAAGTTAAATTGTTAAGTCCGAAAACTCTCTGCTTGCCCGCAAATTCAACAAGTGTTACCTCTTTTTCTTCGCCCGGCTCAAATCTGACAGCCGTACCGGAGGGAATATCAAGGTGCATACCGTAAGAGCTTTCCCTGTCAAAACTCAAAAGCTTGTTTACCTCAAAAAAGTGAAAGTGTGAACCAACCTGCACAGGTCTGTCACCCAAATTCGCAACCGTTATATCAATCGTTTTTCTTCCCTTGTTGAGTTCAATCTCATCGTGTGAAGATATAATTTCGCCTATTTTCATATACAAACCTCCTTATCTTATGGGATTGTGAACAGTTACAAGTTTCGTACCGTCGGGGAAAGTAGCCTCCACCTGCACCTCATGCACAAGGTCTGCAACACCGTCCATAACATCATCCTTTGTGAGCATTTTAGTGCCTGCCTGCATAAGCTCCGCAACGGTTTTTCCGTCCCTTGCCAGCTCCAGCAATTCCGAACTTATATACGCAACAGATTCCACATAATTAAGCTTCAACCCTCTGC
Source organism: uncultured Lachnospiraceae bacterium (assembly GCA_964624605.1). Classification (GTDB taxonomy): domain Bacteria; phylum Bacillota; class Clostridia; order Lachnospirales; family CAG-274; genus CAZUXS01. Next base: position 6,496 of record CAZUXS010000110.1, read on the forward strand.
CCATTCTCTCCTTGGCAAGATTGCCCGCAAAATGAAGCATAAGCTTTTCCTGTTCCTTGGGATTTAACCTCATATTATTTTCCTCCAATACAAAAAAGGACGCACTCAGCTTCATAAGCTAAATACGTCCTCGTTATTTATTAGGTAATATATCGGAATTTAATTCCGATTGCGTGTTGCGTTGCAACACACAGATTTGCTTCGCAAATCAATATAACTAACCTCACGGCATAGCCGTTCGGTAACTTACCATCGGAAAAATCAAGCAAGCTTGTTTTTCCTCCGATAAGTTACATTATATTACATAAACTAAATTAATGCAAGTAAAAAATTCGATAAATAAACTGTTTTTGAATGTTATCCCTAATCATTTGGATACTTTGTGTAAAGCTACGGCTTTTGTCTGCTGACATTACCTACATTAAAATATCACTGTTTCCTATTCAAACAAAAAAACATATAAAACAAAAAATAATATTACACATATTGACATTAATCCACAAAAAGATGTATAATAGGAATGGTTAGCTATGACTAATCATCTAAAAAGATAAAAATAATTTTATGAAAAGAGGTTTTTTTATGTTATCTAAGTATTTAAAAGATTGCAGAGTTATTTGCTTTGTTTGCGGTGCGCTTGCGGCTGTTATAGGCAGCAAAATCGCAAAGAGCAGCAAAACAAGACAGACAGTTGTTAAGGGTATTGCAAAGGGCATGAAGCTTAAGCATGATGCTCAGGCTACACTCCAAAATATGAAGGAAGAAGCACAGGATATTTGCTATGATGCAATGCAGGAAGCAA
>CAZUXS010000111.1:0-7263 GCA_964624605.1 uncultured Lachnospiraceae bacterium
AGTGCTTTCACACTCATAAGGTTCAGAAGTGAGCCGGGTAGCCCCAAAAATATAGCTTATGTGTTCTTTACGGTTGCGGCAGGTCTTGCTTGTGGTGTGCAGTGCTACTTATACGCTTTTATGTTCACACTTGCACTTTGCATTATAATTTTTGTTTGCACAAAGCTCAATTTCGGTTACAAGAATATGTCAACAAAAAGACTTAAAATTCTTATCCCCGAAACATTGGAATTTGACGGCGCTTTTGATGATGTTTTCGGTAAGTACACACTTAAGCATGATATCGTAAAGGTAAGCACTGTTGACCTTGGCAGTCTTTACGAAATGGAATACAGAATAATAATGAGAGATGACATCAGCGTTAAGGAATTTATTGACGATTTGAGAGTAAGAAACGGCAATTTGAGCATTTCTCTTACAAGCGGCGAAATGAAGCAGAATAAGTCATTCTGATAAAAATTATAGTAAAAAAATAAAAAGTTATAAAAAAAACACAAACTTCCTCTTTACATTGATTCATAAAATGTTATAATTAATGTAAGGAGGTTTTTTTGATGAAAAAACTGTTGGTTATTATTTTTTGTTTGCTTTGCACTTCATTTTACGGTTGCAAGAGCAAAAGCGTGAGTAATGTTTTTGAAAGTGATATTGTCACAGTTGATGTAAACACTGTGGAAACGGGCAAAACGGAAGAGCCTGAATTTAAGGCAAGCGTAAATATAGGTGATAAGGTGTGTAGTTCCGCAATACTTAGCATAGATGAGGAAAACACGGTTTCACTTACGGATAGAAACACTTATACTCTTAAATTGAACGATAAATGCTATAAGCTGAATAATTGCTATGGCGACCCGTCATATATGAGGGACTATATAAGCAGGGCGGCACTTGAACAAAATGGTGTGATTGTGCCGAAATGCACCTATGCAAGCCTAAGCATAGACGGAGATAACAAGGGACTTTACATACTTGAAGAAAATGTTGATGAGGATTTTGTAAAAAATAATTTGGGTAATGGCGGAAATTTGTATAAGCCCGCAAAAGGCTGTACACTGAGAACGGATACAACGGACTACAGTGATTACACACTTGTTTGTGGTCAAGATAAGGATTTCAATAATCTGAAAATACTCTCCGATAAAACGGAAAAATTGACGGACGGAGAAAAAGGTGATGATGAGTCATTTTTGGATGTTGATACATTTTTGAAGTGCATTGCCTTTGATTATGTTTTCGGTTCTTACGACAGCATAAACGGCAGTGGCAACAATTATTACATATATGAAAAAGACGGACGTTTCACTATGATACCTTGCAATATGTCGGGTGCAATGGGCGGCTATGAAGACGAGGATAATGCAAACTTGGACGAGCCTTACAATGGTGAGGATGTGAGCTTTCCGCTTGTGACAAAACTTTTGAGCGTAGATGAGTATAAGCAAAAATACTACGGCTACGTTGAAAATTACGTTGAGTGGGCAGAAAGCAATATTCCCGATATGGTTGAAAAACAAAGTGCCGTGATAGACAGATATGCTAAAAATGCCGAGAGTGCGTTTTATACCTACGACGAATACCGCAATGCAATTGCACTTGACGAAGAGCCTACGGATGAAACACAGACGGAAACAACACAGGCAACAACTCAAACTGTGACACAGGCTGCAACATCCGAGGAAAGCACAAGTGAGCAAACAACAAAGTCGGAAACCACAACAGCCAAATCGAAAGAATTAAAAATCGGAACATTTGTTGTCAGTGACAGCTACACAAGCTCACAGGCGATAGGTATGAGGGTGACAAGCCCCGCCGATAAAAAGCAGTATGCCGCCGAAAAAGCAAAGACGGAGCAGACACAGGAAACTGCACAGGTTCAAACAAAATCCGATGCACAGCAACTTCCAACCGAATCGGGTGATACCGGAAGAAGAATTACGTATTCCAAAATATATGAAAAACAGGATTTCTCAATTGTAACATATATGCTTGAAAGAATACAAAAAATTAAAGAAGAACTTGCAACTGTGTGAAAAAAATGATAATATTAAGCTTTGATAACTTGCGATTGTTGCTTAATGCAATAACGCAAGTTATTTTGTAATTTTAAGCAAAATTTTGTTGACATTACATCAATAAACCTTTATTATATAAGGTAGGGAAAATTATATTTTGGGGCTTATATACCAGAATGTTATTTCATAACTAATATAATGGCGGTGAGAATATATGGAATCTAAAACGGGCATCGTTGTTTTTATAGTGATTCTTGTACTTGCGGTGGTGCTTTCGGTGCTTATTTTGCCTGTGTTTAAAGTTGGTGAAATAAACGTAAGCGGTACCGAGAATGTGACGGAAGACGAGGTGCTGGAGGCTTTGGATGGCGGAAAGGGCACGAATTGGTTTGCCTTTAACGCAAAAAAATCGGAAATGAATATTGAAAATACATATCACTATGTTAAGAGCGTAAGTATTAAAAAGCATTTTCCGTCAACCATAGATGTTGAGGTGGAGGAATACAAGCTCAGGGCTTATGTGCCTTATATGGGCAGTTATCTCTTTATTGATGATGATGGCAGAATACTTGATATTCAAAAGGAAACCACAAAGGAGTTGCCTGTGGTGGACGGTTTGAAATTCAGTGAGTTTACATTGGGTGAAAAGCTTGCCACGGATAATGCCGGTGCATTCAGCACAGTTGTGCAGCTTTCAAAGCTTTTTGAAAAATATAATCTTGCAGAGAGTATTCAAAAGGTTGATGTTTCCGATATAACGGATATTCACCTTTATTCCGGCAAGGTGGATATAGTTTTTGGTGACTTCACGGATGCCAATGAAAAAATAGTGAGGATTGTGGAAATTCTTAAGGAGCTTGATACAAGTTATTCGGGTGTGTTGACAATTACCGATGATGGCGGCAGCTTTGAATTTTTAACATAAATTTTAAAAAAAACTTTTGATTTTGCATACTTCTTACAAAAATAAAAAAAATTTGGAAAAAAGCAAAATAATAGTTGAAAATTTTTCAAAAAAGTTATAATATAGTAATATATGCTTAAATGGATGGTTGTTGCCGTTTTGATTTTTGCTTTATTGTTTTGCCGTTTGATTTTTGCACGGCAGATATTAAATAAATACGTATTTTACACAATGCAGTTATTGTGTGCATATAAATTAGGAGGGGAAAGTCTTGATTGAAATAGTGAACGATAATGTTGATGTTGCAAAGTTGGTTGTGCTTGGTGTTGGCGGTGGCGGCTGTAATGCCATCAACAGAATGATGAATTCCGAAACAACAGGCATTGATTTTATTGCCGTAAATACAGACCGTATGGCACTTGATTCATCTTTGTGCGATAAGAAAATTATGATTGGTACAAAGCTTACAAAGGGTCTTGGTGCAGGTGGCAGACCGGAGGTTGGTAAAAAGGCTGCCGAGGAAACAAGTGACGAGATTGAACAGGCTCTTGAGGGCGTTGATATGGCATTTATCACAGCCGGCATGGGCGGTGGCACAGGTACGGGTGCAGCTCCCGTTGTTGCAAAGATAGCAAAGGAAAAGGGCATACTTACCGTTGCCGTTGTTACAAAGCCTTTTAACTTTGAGGGTAGAAAGCGTATGGGTTACGCGCTTGACGGTATTGAAAACCTCAAAGAAAATGTAGATACACTTATCGTTATTCCAAATCAGAAGCTTATTGACATTGCAGATAAGAGCACAACAATGCATCAGGCATACCAGCTTGCAGACAGCATTTTGCAGCAGGGTGTGACAGGTATTGCAGACCTTATTGCAAAGCCGGGTGAAATCAACCTTGACTTTGCCGATGTATGTACGGTTATGCGTGATAAGGGTCTTGCTCACTTTGGTGTGGGTATGGCTGCAAATATCGAAGAGGCTGCAAGACTTGCAATCAATTCTCCTCTTCTCGAAACTTCAATGGAGGGTGCAACAAGCGTGCTTGTTAACTTCACAAGCGGTCCCGAGCTTAACCTTCTTGAGGCTAGTGCTGCTGCCGACCTTATTTCAGATACTCTTGATGAGAACGCAGAGTTCATCTTCGGTACATCTATCAATGAAAACCTCAATGGTCAGGTTATCGTTACGGTAGTTGCAACAGGTCTTATGGATGAGGAAACTCTTGAAATGAAGAGAAGTGTTGAAGCCGAGAGATATGAAGAACAGCAGAGATACAGTGCAAGAAACAAGGCACATACTCAGACTTATGCTCCTCGTGAAACTGCTCAGCCAAGAAGCTACGAGCCTGAAAGAAGAACTTTCAGAAAGACAGACGGAAGTGAAATCGATATTCCGGATTGGATGAGAAGAAGATAAGTTGCAAGAAGAAAATGAAAATTTACTTGTGATTTTCTGAATATTATTTAAAATTGATACAAAAAATATCTCCGTAGACAGAAATTTTTACGGAGGTATTTTTTTATGCTTAAAAAAATTACAGCACTTGTTATTATGCTTTCTTTTACGGTGCAAACATTTGCACAGACACCACCGCCACAAATCGATGCCTCATCGGCGGTGCTTATGGAGGCACAAAGCGGAAAAATATTGTTTGAGCAAAACGGGGACACAGCTCTGCCGCCTGCCAGTGTGACTAAGGTAATGACACTTTTACTTATATATGAAAGTGTGAACGAGGAAAAACTAAGTTGGGACGATGAGGTGACCGTGTCGGAACACGCCGCCTCAATGGGTGGAAGTCAAATTTTTTTAGAGCCTAATGAGGTGCAAACCGTAGCTGATTTGACAAAATCAATAGCCATTGCCTCTGCGAATGATGCGGCGGTTGCTATGGCTGAAAAGATAGGCGGCAGTGAGGACGGCTTTGTACAGATGATGAATAACAAGGCTGCGGAGCTTGGTATGAAAAATACACATTTTGTAAATGCCTGCGGTTTGGATACGGACGGGCACGAAATGAGTGCAAAAGATATCGCAATAATGAGTAGGGAGCTTATAACAAAGTATCCGCAGATAAAGGACTACACAACCACTTGGCAGGACACAATCACGCATACAACGTCAAAGGGCAAAACGGAGTTCGGACTCACAAACACAAATAAGCTCATAAAGTGGTATGCCAATGCAACGGGTCTTAAAACAGGCTCAACGGGCAAGGCAAAATATTGTTTGAGCGGTACGGCGGAAAAAGACGGTATGGAGCTTATTGCGGTGGTTATGGCGGCACCCGACCCAAAGGTGAGGTTTAGAGAAGTTATAAAAATGTTTGATTACGGCTTCGGCAATTACGAGGTGAAAAAAGGCGAACCTAAGGGTAAAAAGGTTGGCAGCGTAACTGTTAAAAAAGGTATGACGGAAAGCGTTGATGCAATTGTAAGCGATGATATGACGGTGCTTACGGAAAAGGGTAAGGGAAGTGAACTCAAAAGCGATATAAAGCTTAATGAATACGTAACAGCACCCGTAAAACAGGGGGATAAAATCGGAGAAATTATATATTACTCAAATGATGAGGAAGTAGGGAAAAGTGATTTGATAGCTATTCGAAAGGTGGAAAAGGCAGGATTTTTCAAAAATTTGAAAAATTTAATTTCCGCTTGGATGTAAAAAAATTGGAACCTTTTTATACGAAAAGGTTCCAAGAATTAAAAATTTTTGAATTAAGTTGGAATATTTATATTTTTTGTTTTTGCAAAAACGTTATATCTGTATGGTATCGTTTATATCTTTGCAATCTCCTCTATCCACAACAACTTCATAGCCTATATTTTTCATTCTGCCGGAAAGGCAATTTCTGCACTCTGCGGCTTCATCACCTGTGCAGATTTTGTTATCGTAGAGGAGATATTTTTTCCTTACGCCTACGGGGGAGAGGTTTGGCATAACCACGTTTGCACCTGCTTTAATTCCCATTTCTCTGCCCAGTGGGTGGATTGTGCCGAGCGCTGTTGTGGCTGGCAGGAGCACGTTCGGAAACATAAGTCTTAAAAGTCCGAGCATAAAGAGTGTCAATTCCAGTGTACCGCCCGTTTTATCGGCAAAAGGTGTTGCGTGATGGGGTACGAAAGGACCTATGCCAACCATTTGGGGTTGCAAGTCTTTAAGGAAAAGCAAGTCGTCGGCAAGGCAATCACTTGTTTGATAGGGTGAGCCAACCATAAAGCCACTGCCTACTTGATAGCCTATATCCCTTAAATCATAAAGACAACGCTTTCTGTTATCAAGGCTTAAGTTTTGAGGGTGAAGCTTTTTATAATGCTCATCGTTTGCCGTTTCATGACGGAGAAGATAACGCTCCGCACCCGCATTGAAATATCTCTGATAGCTTTCCCTTGTTCTTTCGCCTATTGAAAGTGTGATTGCACAATCGGGATAGTTTTTCTTGATATTTGAAACTATGCGACAGATATCATCATCACTGTAGTACATATCTTCGCCGCCTTGCAGTACGAATGTACGGAAACCGAGTTCATGCCCCGTTTGGCAACAGGAGAGGATATCTTCCTCCGTGAGTCTGTATCTGTCGGCACAGGTATTGCTTTTTCTTATGCCACAGTAAAGACAATCGTTTTTGCAGTAATTTGTAAATTCTATCAAGCCACGCACATACACACTGTTGCCGTAATAACGCTTTCTTATGGCAACGGCTTTTTCAAAAAGATAGGCTGAAAGTTCCTCGTTTCTGTTGTCTATAAGGTCTGTAAATTCCTGCTTTGTCAGTATTTTGTTTTCTTCAAGCTTGTCAATTAAAGACTTAAAATCGTTCATATAATCACCAACTATTTCATAAAGGCGGACATCATACAGCCGCCCTCCGCTCCGTGTTCAATACAATATTTTATGTTATCATCGTTTATGCCGCCGAGGGCAAAAACGGGTATACTTACAGTATTGCACACATTTGCAAGAAAGTCAAGCCCCTTGGGAGATAGTCCTTTTTTGCAGTCGGTTGCGAAAATATGGCTTGCGGTGATGTAGGTTGCACTCAAGTTTTGTGCAAGCAGGGCATCTTCAACACTGTGAGTTGACGCACCCACAGTGTCGAAATTCTCTAGCCTATCTTTGTTTTTTTTCAAGTCCTCCATAGTGAGGTGAATGTGTTTGTTGTCAAGTCTTTTTGCAACATCAATATAGGTGTGAAATATACATTTGCAATTGTTTTTACGGCATATATCCAGCACTTTTTTTGCAAGAGCTTCGTATTCGTTTTCGCTCAAATCCTTTTCACGCAGTATCAACGCATATATGCCCTCTGCTGTGATATCGTCTATCTTTTGCAAAAAATC
>CAZUXS010000112.1:0-7238 GCA_964624605.1 uncultured Lachnospiraceae bacterium
TTGTCCCGTAGGCGGCAGTGCTGTTGCCGAAAAGGTAGGCGAGGTTATGGGTGTTTCCGCAGGTGATGCGGTAAAGATGACAGCTTTCGTAAAGTGTAACGGTACTTGCGAGGCTGCAAAGGATAAATTTGAATATTACGGCACAGGCGACTGTCTTTTCGAGGCTAACCTCGGCGGCGGTCACAAGGCTTGTTCATTCGGCTGTCTCGGTGACGGAAACTGTGTAAGAGCTTGTGCATTTGATGCAATCCACGTTGTAAACGGTGTTGCCGTTGTGGATAAGGATAAGTGTGTAGCCTGTGGTGCTTGTATAAAGGCTTGTCCTAAGAGCCTTATCGAGCTTGTACCTTACGATAAGAGAGTAAGAGTTGCATGTAGCTCACACGATATGCCAAAGCCATCAAAGGACAACTGTTCAAATGCTTGTATGGGTTGTAAGATGTGTGAAAAGGCTTGTCCTAAGGATGCCGTTCACATCGATAACTTCCTTGCAAAGGTTGATTACGACAACTGCGTACAGTGCGGACTTTGTGCTCAGAAGTGTCCTACGGGCGCAATCACAAAGGCTGAAAAATAATAAATATGATTATGCAAGGTGCGAGAACGAAGGTTCTCGCACCTTTTTTTGTGAAAAAAATTGTGAATATTTATAAAAATTGTGGAATTATGATGAGTTTTATGATAAAATAAGAATAATTAAAAATATGAATAGTGTTATTAAAATGAAGTCGGGAGGTGATACGATGTTAAAAAAAGACGGGTATTTGTTTCTGGATATCGAATGGGTGAACAACAAAGGGGATTTTTCCGCCGAAGAGTGTGAGGTTTTGTCCATTGGGGCGATAGGCTACCTCAACGGCAAGAGAGAAACTTTTTACACAATTGTGCAGCCATACGATATGTCTGCGGTCACAACACGCATTACGGAGCTTTTGAGGCTAAGTACGGAGCAGTTGGAAAAAGCACAAAGTTTGGATGTTGTGCTTGAAAATATGTTTTCGACTTTTGATTACTGCAATGTGATTGTTGTTTGGAGCAGAAGCACATACGAGCTTCTTTGTGAAAAGTGCAGACAAAACAATATAAAGTTTTTTGAACACAGGGTTGTGTTTATGCAGGAGCTTGTAGGGCTTTTTGATTACAGAAACAGTCTTTTCAGCTTTGAAAAGGCACTGAAAAGATACGGTGTGAAGTTTAATGAGGGTTTGCTTCACAACGCATCATACGATGCACTCTGCCTTTTGAATCTTTTCTGCGTGGTAAGAAAGTTTTACAAAAAGAATCACGGTTTTGAACGGCGATGCTTCGTTGGTGATGAAAGTGCGGGATTGATACATAGTCCGTACTGCACGCAGGTGGAAAATGTGAGTGGGGATGACATATTTATAGTGGGTGCGTTAAAGCTGTTTGAGGGATATTGCAATTGCGAAATGTGCGGTGGTGTGACAACAAAATTCACATGGGATGAAACGCAGGGAAAGACACCGATTTGCAAAATTGCACCGTTTACGGATGAGGATATAGGTTGGCTGTGTGGAAAGCTGAAACTGGATTACAAATCATCAAGCGGGGTGTTCTTCATAAAAACGGGTTATTCATCATGGAGGATAATGCACAACTACGAAGAGGTTGAGAGGGTATTTCACGAAAATTACAGGGGAATGTTGCCTAAGAGAAAGGAAAAATTCAATACCGGTTATCACAGGCAAAACGTAATATCAAAGGATATATGGGAGGTGCTGAAGTATATTTATAATCACGACAAAAGATATATCACAACACTTATAGGGCAGAAAACGCGTGTGGATATGTTGCTTGAACAAATTGAAAAGGAACATAGTGATGAGACAGATTTGTAACATATCGGTGGGTTGACTTATTGAGTTCGCACAAGTTTTGAGGAATTTTTTGTGCAATTTGCAGGAATAATAATATGTATAAAATAAAATTATAAGGGGCTTTGTTTTTAATCAACATCGCTACGGTTTTTGTCAACACAGAAAATACCCCGCTAACCCTTGTATTTAAGTTATTAACAAAGTTATCAACATTATCAACATTGCTGTTGATGTTGATTAGTTGAATAAAAAACGATTGTCAATAGTTTTTTACAAAAAAGTGCAAGTTTATTGAAAATATACAAAATGAAAAAATAGGTCGATAAGTGACACCATTTCGTGAGGATGTTACTTACCGACCGCTTTTTACGTATATTCTATTTTGAAATTTTTTTTATTGCTTTACTTATATTATCAATCATATCAATTGCGGTAACACTGTAATCACCTGTTTTTTTCGAAGTGATTTCACCGCTCAATCCGTTGATATAAGCACCGAGGATGGCGGCATTGAATTTGTCCGCACCCTGTGCAAGCAGTGAAACTATAATACCCGTTAGGCAATCGCCGCTGCCGCCTTTGCTCATGGCATTGCAACCTCTTGTGTTTATACAGGCTTTACCGTCAGGTGAGGCTGTAACGCTGTGTGCGCTTTTAAGCACTGTAATACAGCCGTATTTCTGTGCAAATTCCTTCGCAGTTCCTATCATGTCGGCGAGTATATCGGCTGTTTTCAAGCCACTGAGTCTTGACATTTCCTTTATGTGTGGAGTAATTATTTTTCCGGTTAAAAGCGAATGAAGATTGTTTTTTGCGACTATGTTGAGTGCATCCGCATCCACAACCGTTGGAATATCGCTTTCAAGAGCTTTTTTCACAACATCAATGCCGTAATCCGTGCACCCAAGCCCCGAACCTATGGCAAGTGCACTTGCACCCTTAAGCACATCGGCGTTGAAATCGCTTATGTAGCCGTCTGTGTCGGGCAATATCGTGGTGACAGCTTCGGGCACATAAAGTTGTACCGTTGAAATGCAGTGCCTTGTTGAGCATATATTAACCAAGCCACAGCCTGTTTTATATGCCGCCTTTGTGTTGAACACAGCCGCACCCGTCATGGTGTCACAACCCGAAACAATGACAGCTTTGCCGTAACTTCCCTTGTGAGAATTTTCGAATCTTTCAGGCAATAAAGCGCCTGCACCCTTTTCGGTTAGTATAAAGGTGTTTGAATCGGTGTCACCGTAGGGCATACCTATGTCACCTGTTACGAGCTTACCTATGTGAGAATAGGCGGGATAGAGGAGCATACCCGTTTTGGGGCAATGGAAAGTGACCGTTTTATTTGCATTGACGGCAATGTCGTAGTCCTCACCTGTGTCGGTGTTTATGCCTGTGGGGCAGTCAACACTTATAACATATTTTCCGCTGTTATTAATTATATCCGTAATCTCTGCATACAAATCCGAAAGTCTGCGTTTAAGTCCCGTGCCTATGAGGGCATCTATTATAATATCACAGCCCTGCACAGCAGAAATCGCCTGTTTTGAATCACTTAAATATTCAATATCGGCTGAAAAATTTTCAAGTATATCAAGGTTTGTGCGGCAATCGGGGGTTGCCCTTTCCTTGTCGCCTATAAATAATATTTTTACGTTTACGTTTCTTGTTATGAGCTGTCTGGAGACGGCAAGTCCGTCACCGCCGTTGTTGCCTTTGCCCGCAAACACAAGCACGGATTTCGGGTTTTGCTTCATAACCTCTTTTGTGACGTTCATTGCGGCATTTTCCATAAGCACAATGGATGGGATACCCCTGTCCATACCCAGTTTTTCAGCCGCTTTCATTTCTTCGTTTGAAAGTAAGGTGATTTTGTTCATTGCTCAATTATCACGGTGGCTGTGGCATATTCCTTGCAATGACTTATTGTGACAAGTATTTTGCCCTTACCGTTTTCCTCCCATATTTTTCTTGTGTTGCCGTCCAGTACAATGTAGGGTTTGCCGCCCGACATACGCAGTACATTTATTTCATTTGGGGCACAACCCTTAAAGCCTGTGCCCATTGCCTTTGCAAAAGCTTCCTTTGCGGAAAAATTGCCTGCAAGTGTTTCATAATTGTTTCCGTGGAAAAGCGTCATTTCCGCCTCGGAAAATATTTTCCTCAAAAAAGACGGATTATCGGCTGTTTTTTTGATTCTTTCAATTTCAATTATATCCGTTCCGATTCCCGTTATCATTTTTGCTTCCTCCCTCCGTTAAAAGTTGACGTTCTTCTTTTTCCAATATTCGTATTACTGCATTGAACACATCGTGCAATGTGCCATCCTGCAAAGGGTATTGTATGTATGTTGTTACGCTCTCGGCTGTGGAAAAGTCATAGCTTACGGGGGTTGTGGAATACATAAATCCGTTTGCATCCTCCGTGAATATAACAAATTCATATTCGCCGTTGTATTCCTTTTGTATTGTGTCGTTGCCGTCCGTACCGCTGCCGAATTTTGCACATAGTTCCTCTCCGTCGGATACGGTTTTTATGGGTATGGGTATTACGGAACTGTTTTTGCCGTACATTATAAGTGTGTATTCAAACGGTCCCGCACCGAGTGCCTCCGTCCATTTTACGGTATATTCTCTTCCGCAATCGCTGTCGCTGTAGCTTATGTCAAAAATTTTGGGATATTTATTCAAACTTTGTTGTTGCCCCGTGTATCCTCCAAGCTGTAAAAAATATTCGTAAAGTCCGTTTGTGTCGGCGGCAAGAGGAATATCCAAGTTTTTCTGCGGCATAGCGTTGTAGGCTGTGTGAGAAAAATCGTATTTATCCTTAAGCTTCGGATTTGAACGCAAAATTGAATTTATTTCAAGTTGCTCGGTTGTATCGGGGTAGTCAAGGCTTGCCTTGCCTGTTTTTGAACCCAAAAGCTCATAATAATCATTTGCGGCAATTTCCGTCACATCCCACCTATATGAATAGTTTTCCTGACTTTTGGAAAAACATATATTGTCATATTTCGATAGGCCTCGTATTTTGCCGTAATCGGAATTTACCCAATTGCTGTAATACTTGCCCTCGGATTGAAGTATGTTCACAAGAGTGTAGTGGTGACCGTATTCATGTGAAAGTATAGCAGCCATTTTTTCAACCGTGTTGTAGCGATTGCCGTTGTAAAGATTTATGTAGGCGCCGTTACCGATTTTGTATGCTCCGTCCTTTACCGATATATCCTCAAAATATTCGCCGTTGTAGCCGCTCGGAGAGTCGGGATATATGTAAATTGCCGAAAGCAGAGAATATTCATCTGCGGTGAAATTGTTTTGCAGTTCGTCATAAAGCTGCTTGACTTTCGTGTTGTCCCAATCGGGACTGTAACTTGTAACAGTAAGGTTATCAACCGAAATGCTTCCGTATATTCGTTTCTCGTCGCCTGAAACCGATATTGCAAGAAAGGTGATAATAACCATAGCGGCGGCAAAAAAAGATATATACCTCATCAGCATCACCTCCCAAATTAATTATATATCATTTTACGAAAAAAATCATTACATTTTTTATTAAATCGGCTTAATAAATCAAAAAATGCGGCACAAAAAACTGTGCCGCAAAATGCAATTTTATTTGCCGTAGTAGGCTTTAAGGTATATATCCTTGATTTCGTCCATAAGCGGATAACGTGGATTTGCACCCGTGCATTGGTCGTCAAATGCCTGCTCAACCATTTCATCAAGGGTTGTAAGAAAGTCTTTTTCTTCAATGCCGTAATCACGTATGCACTTTTTGATTCCGACTTCGTTTTTCAAGTTTTCAATTGCCGTTATCAAATTTTCAAATTTTTCTTCGTTTGTGTTGCCCTTTATGCCGCAATATTCCGCACATTCGGCGTATCTTTCAAGCGTTTTGGGATATTCGTATTGTGAGAATGTTCCCATTTTTACTGGTACGCTTGCCGCATTGAACCTCATAACATCGGTTATGAGCAGGGCATTTGCAACACCGTGAGGAAGATGGTGGAAAGCTCCCAATTTGTGTGCAAGTGAGTGGCAGATACCCAAAAAGGCATTTGCAAAAGCCATACCCGCAAGTGTTGCCGCATTTGACATTTTTTCTCTTGCTTTGGCATCGGCGGCACCGTTGTTGTATGCCGAAGTCAGATAATCGAAAATGATTTTTATTGCCTTTAGTGCAAGTCCGTCTGTGAAGTCCGTTGCCATAATTGAAGCGTAGGCCTCAAGTGCATGGGTGAGGGCATCAACGCCACCTGCCGCCGTGAGAGCTTTGGGTTGGTTCATCATATTATCGGCATCGCAGATTGCCATATCGGGAAGAAGCTCATAGTCGGCAAGAGGGTATTTAACACCCGTTTTTTCGTCCGTTATGACGGCAAAAGGTGTCACCTCCGAACCTGTGCCCGAAGATGTCGGCACTGCAACAAAATATGCCTTTTCACCCATTTTCGGGAAAGAATATATTCTCTTTCTTATATCCGAAAAACGCATAGCCATATCGTTGAAATTGACCTCGGGGTGTTCGTAAAGCACCCACATTATCTTTGCGGCATCCATTGCCGAACCGCCGCCCATTGCAATTATCACATCGGGTGAAAAGGCTCGCATTTGCTCGGCACCCTCTTTTGCACAGGCAAGTGTGGGGTCGGGTGCAACATTGAAAAATGTGGTGTGCATTATTCTCATTTCGTCCAATTTATCGGTTATCGGTTTTGTGTAGCCGTTTTTATAAAGAAAATCGTCCGTGACGATAAAGGCTTTTTTCTTGTTCAAAATCATTCCCAGTTCATCAAGTGCAACGCTCATACAGCCTTTTTTGAAATATACCTTTTCGGGTACTCGGAACCATAGCATATTTTCACGTCTTTCGGCAACTGTTTTTATGTTGAGCAGGTGCTCAACACCAACATTTTCGGATACCGAGTTACCTCCCCATGAACCGCAACCGAGTGTGAGTGAGGGAGTGAGCTTGAAGTTGTATAAATCACCTATGCCACCCTGTGAGGCGGGAGTGTTCACAAGTATGCGACAAGTTTTCATAGCCTGTGCGTGTTTTGCGATTTTTTCTTTTTCATCCGTGTTTATGAAAAGTGAGGCAGTGTGGCCGTAGCCACCGTCCGCAATAAGCTTAGAGGCTTTTTCAAGTGCTTCGTCAAAATCGGCGGCACGATACATAGCGAGCACGGGAGATAATTTTTCGTGTGCAAATTCTTCCGTGGTTTCAACGGATTCAACCTCGCCAATCAGTATTTTGGTGTTTTCGGGCGCGTCAATATCGGCAAGTTCTGCGATTTTATGTGCACTCTGTCCCACAATTTTGGGGTTCAAAGTGCCGTTTACAATCATGGTTTTTCGTAATTTATCGGTTTCATCGGGATTAAGGAAGTGGCAACCT
>CAZUXS010000113.1:0-7109 GCA_964624605.1 uncultured Lachnospiraceae bacterium
GGGGGATTTGCGGAATATACCATCGGCAGGACGGGCAGATACAGGTATATTATTTACAAGAAGGCTTATATGGATTGGCTTGAAAGGAGAGGCATTGTGCCGCTAGAGGTGGGATGATGAATTACAGCAATTTGGATATTGTGTGTGTCGAGAAAAATTACTATGAGTTTTTGGAAGAAAAAGCATTGAATTATTGCGTTGCAGTACAAGCAATAGAGGAGTTTATGAATAAAGAGCTTGACAGGTTAGCTAATAGTATGCCGGATATTGTTTGGCTTTATTAAGGGGAGATAGAAATGAGGTACAGGGAATTTAATTGGGCAGATTTGATTGAAGCTATAGAATTTGCCGACAGGTCGGACGGGGATTTTAAAAGAATATTTGACTTAAAACTATTTGAAATCTCGGACAGAAAGCTGGAAGAAACGCAAAAGAAAATTGAAGAGTACAACGATAAGTTATACAAGGCAATGAAGAATAATGATATTGATAATTATATCAAGTGCAATAAGGAAGTGCAGAGGCTTCAAAAAAGACTGGTTAAACTTTGCGATATCATATCATAGGAGGTGTGAAACGGATGTTAAGAAATATTACGATATTAGCTTGTTGGTTTGTGATTGGGTTTAATACATCTAATATCTTTGTTAAACGAGATTTTGACAAGGGTATAGAAAAATGTAACGGACTTTTGAGAGATTACAAGGACAGATGTAATAAATATTTTGATGAGCTTAACAAGATTAATTGTGATTTGGTGGAAGAGAATGAAAGGTTGTCGGAAGAAAACGCCGATTTAAAACAGGCGATTGAAGAGAAAACAACAGAATGCAATAGACAGAGAGAGCAGATTGAGAGGTTGGAAAAGCAGATTGCGATAGATGATGATATACTTCGCAAGAATAAGATATTTCCGGAAGACTTTTAAGGAGGAAAATAAACAATGAAGATAACCGATTTTAAAGTCGGGGAGGAAGCATATATGTATGACTGCTGTTTCAAAAGAACAATACAGGTTGTTGTGTTTAAAGTGGTTGGAAAATATGTTTCTGTGGAAGATAAAACACACCCACACCGATTTTATTTTTATTTAAGAAATGAAACGGATAATTATTTGTATGAAGATACATTATCAAAAAAGCCCGGTGACAAAGTTTTGTTTGCGAGTAAGGAAACTTTGGAAGAAGAATTAGAGAGGGAAAAACTGGCTTATTATTTTGACGAGCTTTTTAAATTTGGCGGTGGTAAACAATATAGCCTTGACCAGCTCAAAAGGATATTTGATATTACAAGGGAGTAAATTTAGGAGGGGAAAATGAAGAGAATAACAGAGAGAGATAAGGCTGAGATTGCGGTTATACCTTATTGGTTTAAGTCCGTATATGAGGACTGGGAGGATAAGGTAGCCGAGAAATTGGCACAATATGAGGATTTGGAAGAACGGGGCTTTTTATCCGAAACGGTTTTGAATGAGAGGGATAAAATGGGCGAGGACTTCAAGGTCAAAGAGTTGAACTTGAAGTTTAAAAGTATTCTTGCAAATCTTGATGAAACGGTGCGAAAGCTAAATGAAATCGGAAAAGCGATAGAAGATAATAACAAAAATACTGAGAAAGTCATTGAGCATATACAAGACGGTAAGGGAGGGTGACGGTATGGAATATGTGTTGTTGCAGGTTATTGAAAATGAAGAGGATAAGCCGTATCAGATAATTTTAATGCCTAAAGAAAAATTAGAACTTTTGCTATCGCAAAAGCCGCCTATGAATAGGCGGGCGGATTAATCTTTCCGCTTCACAGATATAGCTTTAATGAGATTGAAAGGTGGGGAAGAAAGTGGAAGATGATGGGGTTTTTTTGTGCCTTTTTGGGGGCTGCTATTTTGTGGTGATATCCGTTTTTTTGCTTATTTTGGGTGTTGCCTTTGATGTGATGCTTTATGCCGTATTTATGTGCACGTTGTGTTTTGTGACTGCCGTGCTTTGCTTTGTGACGGCTTATCGGCTTAAGTGTCGGGAGATTAAAGGGATTGAGGAAAAACGGGTGAGTGTTGAGGATAACAGGCGGCACATCATAGAGGTGTGGAGGTTTTACACCGGTTTGTTTGAAAAAGAAAGTGCTTAACTTAATCAGAACTTTTGCTGTCGCAAAAGCCGCCTATGAATAGGCGGGCGGATTTATCTTTCCGCTTCATATCAGAACTTTTGCTGTCGCAAAAGCCGCCTATCGGCGGGCGGATTAATCTTTCCGCTTCATTTTTGAGAATTACCGAGGATAAGAGGTGTATTTTTATGATAACGGGAACTAAGAAAAAAGAGGTTTACAAGCTCATTGATTTCGCCCTTGATAAATCGGGCGGTGATAAACAAATGCTTGTGAATATATCACGGGAAAGCGTGGCAGTTTATGTGCTTTGCAATGATACTTGCGTATCTTGCAGTTTTATAAGATTTGACGGTAACAATACCGATTTTAGAAAAGCGTGTAATGAAATAAAAAGGAACTTTAATGAAGCGAAAAGATAAATTCGCCAAGCCGTCAGGCTTGCTTTTGCGTAGCAAAAGTTCTGAGAAAAATACTTAAGAGGGGGAATATGAATTGAAAGGTTACGAGTATGTTTCGGGTTGGGCTTTTTTGGAGAATATAAACAAGCTTATGAGGAAGATAAGATACAAGCATAACATAACTGCGGATATGCTTGCAGATGAGATGCACAACATAAGCCCGAGCAGCATATACAGTTTTGAGCTGGGTAAGACGGGTATACCGCTTAAAAAGGTGGCGCTGATATTTGATAAGATGGGATATAAGATTGTGGTGATGGCTGTTAAGAGGGAAGAAGAGGAGGTTGATAGAGATGAATAAGGTTACTCTAATAGGCAGGTTTGTGAGAGATATTGAAATGAGGTATACACAAAGTGCCGAGCCTTTGGCGGTAGGTAAGTTTACAATTGCTTTGGAGAGGGCAAACAAAAATGACGGTGACGGTGTGGATTTTATAAATTGCACGGTATTCGGGAAAAGAGCCGAAACAATGGCTAAGTTTTTTAAAAAGGGTAACAAGGTTGCGCTTATAGGGCATTTAAGGGTTGACAAATACCAAAACAAAGAGGGGCAGACCGTATACAACACGGGTGTTGTGATTGACGAATTTGAGTTTGTTGAAAGCAAGCAGGCAAGCGAACAGGCACAGCAGACACAAAGACAGACACAGCCTCAGGGCGTGGCAAGGCAGCCACAGCAGGCACAGCAAAAAGCCCCGAGTTACAGTGATATGTACGGTGCTTATTATCAGAGCGTAGATGAAGATTTGCCTTTTTTAAGGGCAGAAAGAGAGGGGTACAAAAATGGATATTAAATTTTGTGTGCAGGGTGAGCCCGTGGGAAAGGGCAGACCTAAATTTTGCGGCAGGGCAGACGGAAGAAGAAGAGCATACACACCTCAAAAAACAGCGGACTATGAAAACAGGATAAGGTTTGCATACATAAAAAAGAGCTGCGGTGTGAGGTTTGGTGACGATAAAGAACTGAAGGTGCACATAAGTGCATATTACAGGATAGCCGACAGCGTGACAAAGGGCAAAAGGGAAAGAATGAGAAACGGTGATATAAGACCGACCAAAAAGCCTGACATTGACAATGTGGTGAAGATTGTGCTTGACGGCTTAAACAGGATAGCATACAAGGATGATACTCAGGTGGTGAGCCTTGTGTGCGAAAAATACTACAGCGAAAATCCACGGGTGGAAGTGGAGATAAGCGAAATATGAGCAGGATAGTTAAAAGAACGGTAAAAGATGAATTGAGCCACATTGTCAAGCTTGACGGGGAGCTTTACGGCATAAACTCTCACCAAAGCGGTGGGCTGTTTGTGACGGAGGTTTTCACCGCAAATAAAGATATTGTTGATACAGACAACAGAGTTTACGAAGTTGTTTATGAGAATAAAAAAGATATGGAGTGCGGACATTACAGGGTGTGCACGGAGCTTGAAAGGTTTATATAAAATGCAAAGGAGTAGTGATTAGTATGGCTGAAAAGTTTGAGAGAACTATGATAAAAAGTGAAAACTATGTGACGATTCAGGGCTGGATGCTTGACCTTGACATTAAGGGCAATGAACTGCTAGTGTATGCTGTTATATACGGCTTTTCACAGGCTGAGGGCACTTGCTATTCGGGCAGTGTTAAATATTTGATGGAATGGACGAAGAGCAGCGAAAACGGAGTTTTAAACGCTTTGAAAGCACTGGTTGAAAAAGGCTACCTCGAAAAGAGGTCTGAGGGAAGAGGAAGTGCAAAAAAGAACTATTACAGGGCGATATACGGCGAGGAATTGAACGAAAGCAATGAGCCGACTAATAATACAAAAGAAAACGCAAAAGCCGAATACGGGGCAAATAAGAACAAATACGAGGTGGTTAAGGCTAAGTACAGACAGTACATAAACAAAAAGATTACACCTATGGAGATTGCCGAGATTGAAAGCTATACCGACAGTGTGGGGGCAGATGTGGTTTGGTGTGCCGTTGATGAGTGTGTTATGTGCAAAAATACATCGCCCAAATACTTATTTGCCATTCTGAAGAGGTGCAGGGAAGAGGGAATAAAAACAAAGGAAGCATTTTATAAGAGCCTTGAAAAACATAAAAAAGGCGAAAAGGGAAACGTGTTCAAAACGAATGCTTTTAACGGATATGACGGACAGAGAGATTATGACGATGATGAACTTGAAGAAATTGTGAGAAGAAAGAGTAAAAAATTCGGAAGCTGACTGAAAAAAGTTCAGTCACTGACCGCAAAAAGTGAGGTCACTGACCGCAAAAAGTGAGGTCACTGACCGCAAAAAGTGAGGTCACTGACCGCAAAAAGTGAGGTCAACTGACCGCAAAAAGTGCGGTCAATAATATAGTATATATTAATATATATATTAATCATTAATATAATAGCAGTAGCAGCAGCGGGGAAATTGTTCTTTTTTGGAAAAAAGAACCAAAAACCTTGGGGCGTTCCGGATTCGCCCCATACCCCTAACGGGTAGGGCATGAGGATGGTGGCTCATCGGAGTACGGAGGCGGGCTGCCCTACACCTGCCCGTGTCAGTGTGTGAGTGCTATCGTTGTGTAGTGGATTGGCCACCGTTGTGTGGCGGGCGAGGGTGTACTTGCTGTTTGTTGCATGGTAGACATTGGAGGGAGATATGAGGATTCGGAAATTTTTTGAAGGTGACATTATAAGATTTTGTTGTATTGATGATGTTTCAGAACTTTTGCTATCGCAAAAGCCGCCTATAAATAGGCGGGCGGATTCATCTTTACGCTTCATTGTTGAAAGACGAAAAGATAAGAATGAGAAAGCCGTGTGGTATTGTGTTTACATTGATTTGAAGTTTGGAGTTATGACGGCGGTGGGTTCGGGTGGAAGTTACAGCTATTACAATTTGTTTTCTTCGGGCGGTGACTTTGTGAAAGAGCTTGCGGGGATTGACCGTGAGAGCTTGCTTGAAGGTATAGCCGAAAAGAATGTGTTTGACAGCAAGGGCACAACAAGGAACATACTTGATTGGTGCAAAAAAAACAAGCCGAAAAAATATCAATCGGCTAAGGATTTTTTTGAATATTGTATACCCAACGTGGAATATAAAAGCTATAATCAGTATTTTAAGTTTATAGAGATGAACGACTGGAACAACTTGTTTGATGATTTGGATTACAAAGAGGTTGAACAGTGGAGATATCAAGCAGATACTTTGGAATTTGCGGATATGTTTATGCGGTACATAGTGCCGGAAATGGCGGAGATTGCAAATCAGAACTTTTGCTGTCGCAAAAGCCGCCTATGAATAGGCGGGCGGATTAATCTTTCCGCTTCATTGGGTATAGGAGTTTTAAGCAGTAAGCGAGGAGTGTTGAGTTATGAGAATTGAAAAGGTTTTATGTGATTATTGCACCCTTGAAATACCTCACGAAAAGAAAAAAGATATATTCGGCATAGAGCGAGAATTTTACAAGTTTGGAAAAATAAAGATAAGCGACAGTATGAAGAACATCTATCCTCAAAGACTGGGGCTTGAATTGTGTGAAAGCTGTGCAGACAGGATAAGTAACGAGCTTGAAAATTACAGGTTTAAGCTTATTTTTGAAAGTGAGAAAAGGGAAGTGAAAGAGAGGGAGAAGAGGAATGCAGAGCGGAGAAAAACTTGTGAAAAAGATTATGACTAACGCCGAGAGAATAAGACAGATGAATGATGAAGAATTGGCGGTTGTTATTATGTGCCCTTATGACGGAAACTGTGCGGAGGGGCTTAGACCCGGTGTGATGTGCAACGAATGTTGCTTGAAGTGGCTTAAGGAGGGCAGCTATACGACATAACAGGGCAAGGGAATATTTTGAGAGGGAAGAGAAATGCGAAAGAAAATCGGGCTTGGGTATATAGCCGTAATAAAGGACCCTTTGACACGGCGAATATTTTTTGAAAGATGTTACAAGGGAAAGAGCTGGGCGGCGGTTGCCGTGGCTGTGGGTGGAGGGAATACGCCGGAGAGTTGCAGAAAGATATTTGAAAGATACATAAAAGAAAACGAGAAAAAATGATGAAGCCGTTGTCAATCTCAAAAAAAAATCAACTTGTCCGTTTTTGGTACTTGACAAATGCTATACTCAGTGTATGGGAACTTTTATGACGAAAAACAGGAGGTTATCAAAAAATGAAAAATAAATTTACGATTGATAGTTTTATAAAGCTTAAGGCGGCTAAGGATAAGCAGCTTAATGAACCCATTGTGGTGGAGCTTGACGGTGACCGGATTGAGGTAAAAAAGATATCTGCGGATAAGGTCCTTGAAATTATGAGGGCGGTTGACAATGAAGCACCTATGATTGAGCTTTGCGACCAGCTGATTTACGAGGCCATACCGGAGCTGCATCAAAAAAATGTGCTTGAAGAGTTTGACTGCAAGGATAATCCCGTGGCTGTTGTGGGTGAGGTTTTTTCCTACGGCACAAGGATAATGCTTGGGGAAGAACTTAGAGATATTGTAGCCGATACAAATCTTGAAATAATAAAAAACTGATTGAGCAAGACACATTATGTGCGGTGGCGGCTTATTA
>CAZUXS010000114.1:0-6954 GCA_964624605.1 uncultured Lachnospiraceae bacterium
ACCGATTGAGGCTGATGAACTTTGTATAACGGCACATATAAGTATACCGACAAGTACACCGATTACCGGATTGCTTGCATTTTGTATGAAATCCGTAAACCATACTTCATCTTTAAGCACGGACATAGCACCGCTCATTGTTGAAAGACCTTGGAACAAAAGTCCGAAGCCGAGTATAACCTGACCTATGTGCTTGTGATGCTTCTTCTTGCAAAATGATATCATCGCCGCACCTATGAATATACAGGCAGGTGAAATAGGCGAAATATCAAGGGCAATAAGTACACTGGTGATTGTTGTACCAATGTTTGCACCTATGATAACACCGGCAGCTTGCGAAAGCTCCATAATGCCGGCATTGAGAAAGCCCATAACCATGACTGTGGTTGCGGACGAACTCTGAATTACGACGGTTACGGCGGCACCAAGCAAAAAGCCCTTAAATGGTGTGCTCGTAAGTTTTTCAAGCAGTTTGTTAAGCTTTGGACCGGCAGCAAGTGCAAGACCGTCACCCATGTACTTCATACCGAATAAAAAAGCACCCAAACCACCAAGCAAAATTAAAATGTTCGACGCACTCATAATATCTCCCTCAATAATTATATACAATATTTTTTGGCAAATTATTACATATACCACAACACATTGTAACAAAAAAGTTTATTTTTTTCAAGGTGATAGAATAAAAATTAATTGGAGAATTTTTAAGATAATTCTTGTAAAAAATATGTAAATGTTGTATAATAGGTAAAGTATGTTTGTTCACAATTTAATTTTGGGAGTGTATGTATAATGAATATAAGTGCCGAAAATTTATTTTTATATGCGGTTACGGACAGGGATTGTTTAAAAACAGACAGCCTTAAAACTGCTGTTGAAGAGGCGATATTGGGCGGAGCTACCTTTGTGCAGCTCAGAGAAAAAAATTCCGATGTATCCGAAAAGGAACTCCTTGCAAGGCAAATAAAAGAAGTGACCGACAGATATAATATCCCTTTTGTGCTTGATGATGAAGTGGAGCTTGCAAAAAAAGTCAATGCAGATGGTGTTCACATAGGGCAGAACGATATGGAGATAAAGAGGGCAAGAGAAATTCTCGGGGAGGACAAAATAATCGGTGTCACTGCGAGAAATCTTGAACAGGCACTTGCGGCACAGGACGGAGGTGCGGACTATATCGGTATCGGTGCTTTGTTTGCAACAGGCACAAAAAAAGATACTTCACCTATGAGTCTTGAAACGGTTAAGGCAATAACATCCACCGTGCACATACCCGTTGTGGGTATTGCAGGCATAAACAAAAACAATGTAAGCAAATTGAAAGGCTGCAATTTGGATGGCATAGCTGTTGTTTCCGCAATTTTCGGAGCAGAAAGCCCGAGGGCGGCGGCAGAGGAACTCAAACACATATTAATAGAAGAAAGTATACTGCGATAACAAAAATATTAAACTAATATAACAGAAAAATTAAAAATATTACACTTTGATTACATCTTAATATTTTGTTTGCCTTGTTTGGAATGTTGGTGTATAATAGATATGTGACAAAGGATAAAGTCCGAAAATGATTATTATTTGAACAGTGATTGTATTGAAACAATGTTGATTGACGTACGGTGATTGTTTATGAAGGTGAGTTAATGAATATATGCCCATCAAAGTTAAAAAAAGTAATATGTATTCTTTTTATTGCTGTTTTTGCCTATGCCGTTTCGGGTTGCAACAGTAATTCGGAAGATTATGTGCTCACGATAGACGGTGAAAAGATAAGCCGTGGAGAATTTATGGTTTATCTTATGGAGCAAAAAAAGAGTTTTGAACAGCAGGGCGGCGACGATATTTGGGGTGCCGATTTTGACGGTGTAAGCGCCGAAGAGGTTGCAAAGCAAAATGCGGCAAACTCGATACAAATGGTTAAAACCGCTTTAAAACAAATAAAGCCGCTTGGAATAGATGCCGATGATATCGACAGTGCGGCTATTGAAGAGGATGCTCAAACATTGTACGATGAGGTCAGTAATTACCTCGGAGAGGGCAAGCTTAAGGAATTTAAAATAGATAAAAAGCTTGTAAACAAGATAATAACCGAGGGATATCTTCAAACGAAGGTTTTTGATTATGTGACATCGGGCTACAGGGTGAGTGAAAGCGATTTTGAAGCCTATGCCGAGGACTATTACAACAAGATAAAGGCAAAAAACAGCACATACACGGTTAAGGAAATATATATTCCCGCCGATGTGGATAATTCGCTGACAAATGCCGATAAGATTGAGCAGGCTTGGGAAAAGCTTGAAAGCGGTGCGGATTTTGATGAGCTCGTTAAGGAATATTCACAGGGTGACAAAACACAGAGTTATGAACTTGATAATTCCCTTTTGAGTGATGAGGCTTTGCAAAAGCTTTATGAAACGAAAGTAGGGGAGATGACTTTGGTTGAAGAGCCTTATGCTTATTATATATTCAAGGTGGAAAAGGTGGATACACCACCTGTGACAGAGGAAAAGGACGAAATAAAGTCCGAATATATAAAGGATAAAAAGCAGGAAATTTATCAAACACAGAATGACAAATGGAATGCGGAGATAACCGTGGAAAAGAATAACGAACTCTGGAATGACATTTCCGTCAATCCGTAATGGAGGAAAAATTTTTGATAGGTGATTTGGTTTTAATTTTTGCACTTATATTGGTAAAAGGTCTTATATGGGCGGTTTACAATTCACTAATATTTGTGGATATTAAGCGCAATAAGTTTTTTGCAGATAAAAATTCGGAAAACACAAAAAAACTGGAGCATATAATGGAAAGTGCCGAGAAACAAATAAATACGGCAAGTATAGTGAATTCCCTTTTGGGACTTTCAATAGGCTTTCTTCTTGCAAATAACATATTTGCGGATGTGAGGGTTATTTTAAGCGGAGTTCTTACGGAATTGACTAAGCCTGCTGTTTACGTTTCGGCGATTGTGATTATATGTGTTGCGGCTTTCTTCTTTGCATTTTTCAGCATTATTTTGCCACAGATATTTGCGGAGAGAATGGCTGATAAAATACTTTTTAAGCTGGATTGGATAGTAAGATTTTTATATTTCATATTTATCCCCTTTGAACTTGCGGTGAGCCTTTCAAATCGTTTTGTAGGTCTTTTCATAAAGGAAAGTCCGGACGATGATGTGAGCGAAGCCGAGATACTCAAAATGGTGGATGCGGGCGGTGAGTCCGGTTCCATAGATGAGGACGAAAAGGAAATGATAAACAATATCTTCGAGTTTGACGATAAGACGGCTGTCGAGGTTGCAACTCACAGAAAAGATATTGTGGCACTTTCCGTAGATGCCTCACTTGATGAGATACTTAATTTGATAACTACCGAAAAATATACCAGAATACCGGTATATAAGGATAGTATAGACAACGTAATCGGTATACTTCACGTAAAGGATTTGATGAATTATATTATCAAAAAAGGCAAAACGGGTTTGGATATCAAAAATATGCTTATGGAACCGTTTTTTGTGCCCTTTACAAAAAAAGCCGATGAGCTTTTTGAAGAGATGCAGAGCAATAAGATACATATTTGTATCGTGGTTGACGAATATGGCGGCACGGCAGGTATAGTGACAATGGAGGACCTCATTGAAGAGGTTATGGGTAACATTCTTGACGAATACGACGAGGAAGAACAACCCGAAATTGCAGTGTTATCCGATAACAACATAAGAATAGACGGCACAACAAGTCTTGATGATGTTGCGGAACAACTCGATATTGAAATGCCGCTTGATGAATATGAAACACTCAGTGGTTTCATAATCGGTCAGCTTGGGTGCATACCGTCCGAGGACGATACTCCCGTTATTGAATATAAGGGTTATCGTTTCTGCGTTGATAAGGTGGAAGAAAAGAGAATTGCTCAGGCAACGGTCACAAAGCTGGACGTTGCACAGGAAGAATAAAAACTGAATATTAATTGAGTCGGGCAGACAGTCGCCGGATATATATAATGTATATCGGGAGGAAAGTCCGAGCTTCACAGAGCAGGGTGCCGGATAACGTCCGGTGGAGGCGACTCCAAGGCTAGTGCAACAGAGATAAACCGCCCGTTTATGCGGGTAAGGATGGAAAGGCAGTGTAAGAGACTACCGTCCCTTTGGTAACAAAGGGGGCTATGTAAACCCCACCCGAAGCAAGATTGAAATGGAACATAAGGGGTTGCTCGTCCCGTTCCCGGTTAAATCGCTTTAGGCCTGTGGCAACGCAGGTCATAGATAGATGGCTGTCTAATACAGAACTCGGCTTATAGCTCGGCTCAATTTTTATATATACAATGAGGACGTTGGTTTTTGCCAATGTCTTTTTTTGTTGGATTGATTTAGTGATAGTTTGAGGTAATGGCTTTGTGTATAATTATTATCAAAAATGTAATGAAATTGTAACTTGAAAAGAATGTAGATATATGTTAAACTGTAGCCGTGTAAGACGTAAGTCCGAAACCAACAAGCAGAGATTTCCGACGGTTGTTGCTGACAATAGCACCTCCGAGGGGGCAACCCCTTGTGTTTTTAGCTCTTTGTGTGTTTTTTCGCATAGAGGTGCAGGGAGGTGATGATATGATATATTATCGGAATATTATTCCGATTGTGTATTGCTATCGCAATCCACCGATTTGCTTCGCAAATCAAATATAACCAACCTCACGGCAAGCCGTTCGGTAACTTACCATCGGAAAAATCAAGCAAGCTTGTTTTTCCTCCGATAAGTTATGTTATGAATGTATCTTCTGGACATTTGTACTTATATCAATATTACTTGTCGCAAAAAAATAACCGCCTAACTCTAGCGAAGTGAACGGCGATTATTTCCGGAACAAGTTTTTTGTACCCCGTAATTAAGAGCTAAAAACTTAGCAGGGACAACCGTAAGGGAGTCCCTCTTATTGTTTTCATAATAACACAGTTTCGAATAAAAGTCAATCATTTTTGAAAATATTGTGTATGAAATTATTACAAAAAAATAATAATTGTCGCAAAAAAATAACCGCTCCAACTCTGACAAAGTAATGACGGTTAATTTCGACGTTATTAAATTTTAACTCGCTGATGAGAGTTAAAAACTAAGTGGGGCAACCTTGAGGTGTGCTCCTTTTTTTGTTGTTTTTATAATACCAAAATTTTGGATGGAAGTCGGTTGATTTGGAAATGTTTTGTGTGAATTTAGCTTTTGATATAGGTTGATTTTTTGGGAGAGGGGTTATTTTTTGTTTAGGTTTTAGCACAAATTTTGATATGAAAAAACATAGATAGCAAAATTTTGATAGACATGGTTATATTAGTGTTATGACAAAAAAGTTATAATTTATTGTATATATGTACCGAAAATAGTTGTGATTTCATAGTGGTTTAATGTGAAATTATAACTAAAAATATTAAGATGTGACATTATTGTTGAAAAGGGGGGTAAAGTGCTATCATTAAATATAAACTTTATATTATCAATTATGTTGACAGAATTTTTTCGTAAAGATGAACGGCAAAAGGTTGCTTTTTTGACACGAAACAGCTTGACGGTTATTATCAAATTTTTCTTTGAATATAATTGGTGGTAAATCAAAAGGGGGCTTTTATATGAAGAAATATCAGAAACCGACGGTGGCTATCACGGCTTTTTCCTGCGATGGGGTGTCTGTGATGCTGTTGTCCGGTAATTACAACCAGAGCACAGCTTATATTGATTTGCGAACGAGCGGAAAGGATTTAATCAATGTAGTTAAAAGAGGAACAGGAACATGGAATAGTTGAGTTGAAAGGGGGAGTTGAAATGAAGATTAAAAAATTATGGTTGGTTGTTTTAACATTGGCGTTTATGTGTATGTTTACAATGGTAGCTTTTGCTGATGATACGGACTTTTATACTGAAAATTATATAAGAGCTCATGGGGATGCGGAAAAGGTTTATATTGAATTACCGACAGATACCGGTGGTCAAGTAAGTAATGGTGCTATTGATAAAGCTATAGATGAGGGTAAGGGTGTTAATGGGCCAATAAAGGATACAACAGAAATAGAAATTGTTATATTAAGCGATAACTATCGATATGGTTTGACTTCGGGAATGATACAGGAGGGTGCATTAAGCAGCAAATACAAAGATCGTATTACAAGTATGAGCATAACCGGTTTCAGCACAATTTATATACCGAAACTTGTTGCAGAGTGCCCAAATTTGAAAAGTCTAACAATAGCGGATACAGTAACTGTTACCCAGATAAACCCTAGTGCTTTCTCCGGTTGCACAGGTTTGGAGAGTATAGTTATTCCCAAAGGAGTAGAAACAATAGGAGATGATGCTTTCTACGGTTGCAAAAATTTGCAGAGTATAGTTATTCCCGATGGTGTAGAAACAATAGGAAACGAAGCTTTCTCCGGTTGCGAACGTTTGACGAGTATAGTTATTCCCGATGGTGTAACAACAATAGGAAAGAATGCTTTCTACGATTGCGAAAGTTTGGAGAGTATAGTTATTCCCGAAAGTGTAACAAGTATAGGTGAAGGGGCTTTTCTCCATTGCAAAAATTTGACGAATATAGTGAATTACACTGCCGATGATAGTACTGTAATAGATTATAGTTGTTTCTACGATGCCGGTAATGAAGCTTGTTTTTTCTATGATGAAGATGAGGGAGATTATATTGACTATTATTATGAAGATGATGAAGATGCTGATTATATTGATGAATTTATTCAGGGCATTACCAAAGAGATAACAGTAGCCAATAGCGATGGCAGTTCAGATGACAGCGGTGTGGGGGTTGTGATTGAAGAACTTGAATCGGATGGGATTAGTCAAGAAAGCAATGAGGAGCAACCCGATTACGTAACTTTCAATTTAGCGATTGAAACAGATATGTTTGGCGGTGACGGTGATGGTCAGGCAAAATATCTCGATTCCGTTT
>CAZUXS010000115.1:0-6858 GCA_964624605.1 uncultured Lachnospiraceae bacterium
GAAATCAAACCTACTTCCATAGGCATCACCCTTTCATATATAAGCTAAGGGGCGTTTTCAACCGCTTTCATCATACTTATGTTTTTCTTGTGCAAAATAAGTATAGCATATCTCGTAATATTTTGCAATTATTTTTTATTTAACATCAAATTATTTTATCCGAAACCAACTCTTGACATTTACTCAATTTTGCCGTATAATAAAAGCACAAGAAAAACGATGACTAATTACGGTTGTCGCCCCTTGCAAAAGTTTTTGGTTAAAGATAACCGCTTACCACGCCAAAGGAGCGGTTATTTTTTTATGAGCAATACAAGTACTATGACTAACGTCAAGTACACGATAGCTTCGCTCATAGCTATGTACCCCCTGTTATATAATCCCGAAATCAAACCTACTTCCATAGGCATCACCCTTTCATATATAGGCTAAGGGGCGTTATCAACCGCTTTCATCATACTATGTTTTTCTTGTGCAAAATAAGTATAGCATATCTCATAATATTTTGCAATTATTTTTTATTTAACACTAAATCATTTTATCTCCAACCAACTCTTGACATTTACCCGATTTTGCCGTATAATAAAAGCACAAGAAAAACGATGACTAATTACGGTTGTCGCCCCTTGCAAAAGTTTTTGGTTAAAGATAACCGCTTACCACGCCAAAGGAGCGGTTATTTTTTTATGAGCAATACAAGTACTATGACTAACGTCAAGTACACGATAGCTTCGCTCATAGCTATGTACCCCCTGTTATATAATCCCGAAATCAAACCTACTTCCATAGGCATCACCCTTTCATATATAAGCTAAGGGGCGTCATCAACCGCTTTCATCATACTTATGTTTTTCTTGTGCAAAATGAGTATAACACAAATTTCAATATTTTTCAACTATAATATCCTTTTTAAGATAAATTTTCAACCAAATTACCCACTTCGTATTAAGTCTCCCTACACATAATAAATAATAAGAACTACTTTCACTCGACTGTCGGATATATTTTTGTAGGTATGCGGATAAGAGGCATCAAAATACAGTGCATCATCTTTTTCCAGTATATGTTCCGAGCCATCCACGTCCATAATAATTTGCCCATCAATCACCATAATATATTCCGAGCTGTTTGACGAATGACCGATTGATTTGTGTATACAGCCTGCATCCATCTCTATTTGATACATTTCAAAATTTCTATCCTGATTTTTGGGATAATAGCTGTAAATATGATATTTGTCTTCCTCTAAATCACAAATATCACTCTTTTTTATATGAACCGTCTTTGGCTGTGTAGGCTCTAAAAGACCCGTATACGGCAGGTTTAACGCTCCCGTTATTTTCCATATTGTATTTATTGTCGGATTTGAGTCACCTTTTTCAATCTGAGAAAGTATCACCTTACTCACTCCGGCAAGTTCAGCCAATTGACTAAGGCTCAACCGGCGTTCCTCTCTGATACGTTTTAAATTTGCCGCAATTATTTCTCCTATTTCCAAAATAGCACCAACTTTCGTTGTAAATTTTATTTTATGTATTGCAAAATATAATTTACTGTGTTATACTGTAAACACGAAATGTAGTTTATATTTTTCTTACTAATATCTTACAACATTTTAATTATATTTTCAAGAGGAGAGAACACAACAATGAGGCTAAAAGCACTTAAAACCGCTTTTCCTTACACCATACCTATATTTGCGGGATTTTGGTTTCTGGGATTGGCGTATGGAATTTATATGAATGTGTCGGGATTTTCATTTATCTACCCTATGATAATGAGTTTAATCATTTTCGGCGGCTCTTTGGAATTTGTTGCCGTTGAAATGCTGCTCAGTTCCTTTGCACCCGTCCAAGCACTTATTATGACACTTCTTATTCAAGCAAGGCATCTTTTTTACGGAATCTCTATGTTAGATAAATTCAAAAATATGGGTTGGAAAAAATTTTATCTCATTTTCGGTATGTGTGACGAAACATTTTCCATAAATTACACAGCCGACATACCCGAAGATGTTGATAAGAGCTGGTTTATGTTTTTTGTTACCCTACTCAACCATTTTTATTGGGTATCGGGAGCTACAATAGGCGGACTTTTAGGCTCCCTCATCCACTTCAACACCGATGGCATAAGCTTTGTGATGACGGCTATGTTTGTGGTGATTTTTATGGAGCAGTGGATGAAAGAAAAGCACCATATCACCGCCTATATCGGTTTATGTGCTGCAACTGTTTGCTTGATCATATTTAAAGCGGATTCATTTATGATACCCACAATGCTATCCATAATTATTCTGCTTACACTAATCCGCAAACCTTTAGAGAAAAAGGAGGACGAATAAATGACAATTACTCAGCAAATCATAACTATTGCAATGTGCGTAATAGGCACAACAGCAACAAGATTTTTGCCGTTTATTATTTTTTCGGAAAAAAAGCCAACACCCAAATTTATACAATATATGGGAAAGTGGTTGCCATCCGCCGTTTTCGGTATGCTGGTTGTATACTGCCTTAAAAATGTCACCCCGTTAAGCGGCAACCACGGCATACCCGAATTGATATCGGTTGCAATCACCGTGCTACTGCATAAATATAAGAGAAAAATGATTCTCTCCATCGCAGGAGGAACAGCTTGTTATATGCTACTTTTACACATTTTTTAATACTAAAAGTGGGACAGTTTGCAATTCTGTCCCACTTTTAGTATATCAGCTTTCCACCTCAACAAGAAAAGCCCGAAAGTCATTTTCCATATCGGGCTTTTCGCTATACGTCAAAGCACTGTCTATCAAAGGCGGCAATATAGTTTCTTCCGTAGTGGTTTCGATTGTAAACTCCGTTGTTGTTTCTTCACCGAAAACCAAGGTGTATCAATTCGATTCATTGCAAACATAGCTTTCCAACCACTTCAAAGAATTTTTTATGAGTTTGTAATCGTATTTAGTCACCATATTACTAATAAACACAAATCCCGCTCCCATAACCAAAGTTCCCAAAATAAACAGCAACTCTTCATTATCCCCCGAGGTTATATAACTTATGCCGATAATAAACACTATAAACGCCACAGCAACAGCTGCAAAAATATGACCGAAATACGAAAGTCTATACTTCGCTTTCAAAATTGTTTTTCCGTTTTCATAGCTGAAACTGCCGCAAAACGAAGCCAATGAAACCCCGTTATATCTGTAACCGACTTTCACAAGCACAGCATTGCCATTGAAGTAAGTTTTGATATCATATTTCGACTTCATCTCTTTTTTAAAAAGTTCTTGTACCTGCCCAATATCCAAGGACTCAAACACATACTCCCTCTCATTCATACCGATCACCCCACTTCAAGCAATCTTAAAGTATACTTTATGACGGTTTTTTCTTTACTACAAGTCGTATATAGCAGTATCCCGTATCTTACTCAAACCCCTTTTCCACAGCCTCATTCACATCATCCTCGCAGGAACGCATAGCCTCAATTGTCTTTTGTATCAATTCATTAAGTTCCCAGCCGAGCATCTCTGCACCTCTCTCGATAACCGCTCTGGAGCAGCCTGCCGCAAAATTTGCACTCTTATATTTTTTCTTTACGGACTTAAGCTCCATATCCTTTGTGCTCTTTGACGGACGCATAAGTGCAGCCGCCCAAATCAAACCCGTAAGTTCGTCTACGGCATACAACACCTTTTCCATCTGATGCTCCGGCTTCACATCTACCGTCAATTCATAACCGTGGCTGCATACAGCGTGTATTATATCCTCACCGACACCGCCTTCACGCAACAATTCGGGTGCTTTTATACAATGTTGATCGGGATAAATTTCAAAATCTATATCGTGCAATAAGCCCACTATGCCCCAATATTCCTCATCAGCGCCATAGCCAAGCTCCTTTGCAAACCACTTCATAACACCCTCAACCGTCACAGCGTGTTGCAGGTGAAAACTGTCCTTGTTGTATTTTTTTAAAAGTTCAAATGCCTTTTCTCTTGAAATATGTTCCATAATAAAATTCTCCTTTCAATTCTTCGATAAATTAATTATACCACTTATCAAATAAAAATCAAGTTTTTGGTAATATTTACAGTAAAAAAGGCTCCAAACCGTTAAAATTTTATAAAATATATGATTTCACGACAACAAACCCCCGAAGCTGTCACTCCGAGGGTTGTATCCGAAAACCATATTTGTCACTCACATCTTGTTACTCCGAAATATGATTTAAAATTTAATAACCGTTTGGTGTTTATATCAATTTTTTTACTCAATAGTCTTGAATTTAATTTCTTTATACTTTGTAAGCTTTTCCTTAACAATATTTCTCTTTTCCGGATTCATAAAGAAGCCGCCCTGTGTATCTGCAATTTCATCACAATGAACGCCACGTCCCTCTTCGGTGGTACGGTCACGTTCAAGACCATTCGGAGCAATCACAAACTTCCACTTTCCATCCTCTGTTTTTTCAAGGTCGCCACCTGCACCGCAAACACAACACTCAATAGGATAATGAAGTCCTCTCCACTGCGGTTCCCCGAGACAAAGTGAATTACTGTGGCAGTTCGGACACCAACCGTAATCAGGGTCGCCGAGCCATTTACGCTTTTCAGGCTCTGTTTCCAAAGCTGTCATTATATTTTTGCCTATTTCTCTGGCACGTTCAAGTTTTTCCTCATGCAGAAGAACCTGAGCAGGAGCAGGCACCTGTGTTGCCATATACATATCCACAATCTTAAAGCTGTTTGTAAAGGTTGTAGCCTGCATACATTCAAGCGCCATGGACTGCCATGAACGAGTTGAACCACCAACTGCAATTAACGCACCAACTCTGTCACGTGGCTCAATAGCACCGATTTTTGTCAA
Organism: uncultured Lachnospiraceae bacterium; assembly: GCA_964624605.1. Classification (GTDB taxonomy): domain Bacteria; phylum Bacillota; class Clostridia; order Lachnospirales; family CAG-274; genus CAZUXS01. The sequence continues at coordinate 4,857 of CAZUXS010000115.1, forward strand.
AAAGGCTGACTCGTACGCCAAATTTCTGTGCATAAATTTTAAGAAAAGTGATGACGGCATCAAATCATAAGTAGGTGCAGAGAATATAACAGCATCCTGATTCAGCATAACCTCCATGATTTTCTTTTTGTCATCCGCTTTATCCAACGAACAACCCGTATACTTTCCCATAGACATACCCATGGTGCACGCAGTACAGCCGTTGCAATCCACAAGATTATAGTCTTTCAAATTAATCATTGTCACCTCTGCACCCATCTCTTGGCACACAAGCAACGCTTCTTTCAATAAAATCTCGGAATTGCTGTCTTTTCTTCCGGCTGTGACACCCATAACTTTAAAACTCATATTTTCTCCTTTCAATTCATAAAAAAACTTAATAAGTATCAACCAATGCTGATACATACCGTCTTTACAGTAACGTTCAAATGTGCTATAATTATATCATTAATAAGGCAATTTGTAAATTTCTGTTTTTGTTTTATTCTTATAAAAAATCTTTATAAATTACTTATCGGAGGTTTGATATGAAATGGATATTACTCAATTAAATTATTTCATCGCAGTGGCAAAATACAAAAATTTTTCTCTTGTATCCAAAGAATTTTATGTGTCACAGCCCTGCATCAGCCATAGAATAAAAGAACTGGAAAAGGAATTGGATACCAAACTTTTTAACCGAAATACCAGATCCGTGGAATTGACAACCGCAGGGGAAATTTTTTTGGAGGATGCCAAAAAAGCCGTTTCAATTTGGGAAAAATCCAAAGAAAAAATATTGCAAAGCGACAAAAAAATGAACCTCGATATTTCATTTCTTGCTGCCGCAACACGCAATTTTCTTCCGCAAATCATAAGAATATTCAAGAAAAAGCATCCAAATATCGATATACATTTGTACCGTTCAAATGCGCAAAAAATTCATGAAACCGGAAGTAAACACAGGTATGACCTCTATTTTTCCCTGACAAGTGACCTCGCAAGTCTTTTACATCTATCAACCAAAATCATTCATACGGATCATTACTGCTTGGTTACAACGAAAAATCACCCCGCTGTTGCCCGTATGCCGATTGATTATGATGCACTGAAAAATGAGCCGTTTGTTATATTTAAACCTCAAGATTCTCATATACTTTACGAGCAAACAATGGAAATTTGCAATCAATTGGGCTTTTCTCCTCATATCGTTGAAACCTACGATTTATATGAAGATTTGCTCTACGCAATCGAGGCGGGCATAGGAATTTCCGTTCTGCCCTATCAAACAAAAAATTATTTTGTAAACGATTTGACATATACCCTGCTTGATATTTCAAATGTATCCATTGACCTCTCCATGGGTTGGGAAAAGGAAATCACCAATCCCGCTGTCCCATTGTTTTTGGATTTATTTCGGAAATTTATGAATGACCATCCGGAAGTGTTTGAATAATAAATTTTTGTAAGGTGAGCATATTTTCAGAGAAATATTTCTTGGTTAAAAGATATTTTAAATTATGCTTGCATATTTCTCGAAACTATTGTATACTATATATACAAGATGATATAAAACTAAGTGTAAAGCTTAGACAACAACAAAAGCCCCCGAAGTTGCCGCTCCGAGGGTTTTTGCTGTCTTATGTAGACATATTAGGCTTGTTTTAGTTGCCGATTACCTGTCAAGCCATTTGTAAATACAATAAGCTATTAAATCGCTTGTTAGATTTACCAACACAGGAAGCAAGAAAGATGATATAAACTCCTGCAAAGCTTTTCCCTCCTCTCTGTTGCCAGAGTAGGTGCGACAACACAATTATAATATCACATATTTCTATATAATTCAACCTAATATAAAAATTATTAACACACTAATCATTTGAACAGATTTTAGGGATGCCGATACAGTTCATAGCGGGACCCATTGATTCCGAAAAATCGCATTAAAAAAAGTCCCGAAACATCGGGACTTTATAATTTATGAGACACTCGGGACTCGAACCCGAGACCCCTTGATTAAAAG
>CAZUXS010000116.1:0-6760 GCA_964624605.1 uncultured Lachnospiraceae bacterium
GTATCGGTAATGATGCATTCAGTGGTTGTAGCGGTATAAGCAGTATACAAATACCGTTATCTATACAAAGCATTAGTTCCTCAGCATTTGCTAATTGTACCGCATTATCAAATGTATACTATGTTGGCAGTAATGATGATTGGAGTAGAAAGAGCTATTTAGATAGTTTCGGAAATACATATTTTATAAATGCAGAAAAGCATTATGACAGTACATCCAACAATGGTATTAAGGGTGACAATAAACTTGAATTAAACACCGTTGAAGATAACAACAATGATGATATCAATGATAATGATGAATTGGTTAGTTTTAGTTTAGAAACTCCAAATTACGGGGTTATCGGTGATGTTGTTCAATGTACAGGTTGGATATCAAAAACTGATGATGAGGAATCTGTTACTACTATTGCCGATAATATTGTTTATGAAATTAGCGATACTTCAATTGCCGAAATTCAAAAATCGGAAGCTATGTCTTTTGAGTCAGATTTTTCTCGACTTTATGCTGATATCATAGCACATAAAGCGGGTACGTTAACAATCAAAGGTATTGCTTCGGATGGAAGAACGGCGGAAACACAGATAACCTTTGAACCACAGATAACCTTGGTAGGCGCATTTAGCAATGATGACGGTTCAAATGAAATAATCATTCAGGCTACATTGGATTATGCCGATAGTACATATTTAGAAAAATTTATGTCGGGTATAAATTATATCCAGTCGGGTTCTCTTGATGTAACAGGTGAAAATGTAAATGTTGCAGAGGATGGAAAGTCAGCCACTTATTCTATTTTGATTGCACCAAGTGACTACAATTCATATTTCACAATAAGCTCGGAAGGTGGTCAAACTTTATCAACTACGGCAATAGGTTTGAAAAATAGATACTATGTTCCGGAAGAACATAGAGTTTCTTCGGAAGATGTAAAAAATGCGGCACAAGATTGGGTTAATGCTGTTAATGCATATACCGAAGTTTTATCAAGCGAACTTGATAATGCCGCTAATGAAGAATTCGATAACTCCGCAATAATCGAAGAGGGCGCAAGAAAACTGATGGAGGAAGATAGTAATACAAATGACAAATACTTATCTTTCCCCGCAGGTATCAGTGAGGAAGCTCAGTTAAGCTGTTATATGGCATTTTATGAAGCAATTATTAGTGCAGGAGAATCAAACGGATTTGATTTTGGTACTGTAAAAACAGGTACTTTCGGCACAATAAGCACAAGCTCGGCAATAGTTAAGGAGATACAAGATTCAATTACGTCTATTGCAAACTCAAAAAGATATACTGTTAATTCAAAAGTTTATAATGTTGAGTTATCTGCTTTTAAATTTAATGATGCCTATACAGGTAGTATAAGGTGTTATTCCAACAAAGAAAGCTGTCTTGTGGTTGTAAATTCACCTACAAGTGTAACGGCAGGTGTTGTTGCCGATTACATTGAAGCTGTAAGGGACTTAGAAATAAGTGCTGTCGAAAGCATTGTGAAAGGTCTTGCGCAAGACTTGAAAGTACCGAGTATTGAAACACTTACTTCTTCAAAAGTTACAAAGGCAATAAAAAAGCACAGCAAACTGTTATCTTCTAAAGGATTTGGTGAAGTGGATAAATTTTTGGGAGATATAGCAGGATATTATAAGTATGCAAAAACTATATTGAAGTATGATAAAACAAATTTTGCAAAAGATGTTAATAACTTATGTGAAAAGAGTTATGAATATTTGACAAACGATAGTTCAACAATTACAAACACAGCTGTTAAAACCGCGTATTCAAAGGTGACCACGGCGGCTGATAAGTTACGGTCAAAGTGCTATTCTTATTTGTATGACAATGAGATTGATACCGATAATTTAACTTTTTGGGATAAAATAACATCTTTTAAGTGTCCCGTAAGTATTAGTGTGTACAACAAAAATGATGAATTAATCGGATATGTTGATGACAATGAATTATGGTATAGTGATGAAATAATCATTACTCGTATAGGAGATGAGAAAAAGGTTTATTCAACAAAGGATGAGCCTGTTCACTTCAAAATTACGGGAACAGATTACGGCACTTTAAATTGTACCTTTGAGGAATTTACAGACGGTAATCCTGTTGGCAGAAGTATGTTTTATGATATAGCGTTGTATGATGGTAAAGAGTTAAGTTGTACACTTGATGAGGCTGACGAAACAGCAGGTGTAATATATACGGAAGATGGTGTAATAAAGCCCGATGAATATGTTAATGCAGCGGATTATACGCTTGTTAATGTAAGTTCATCAAGTGACGGAAACGGAGAAACACTAGGCTCAGGTCAGTATGTAAAAGGCGATACGGTAACATTAATTGCATTATCGGATGATGATTATAATTTTGCCGGTTGGTATGCTGATGGCAATTTGGTTTCCTTACGTTCTGTTTACAACTTTACAGCTAAAGAAGACACCACTGTGACAGCTTTGTTTGTTGAAAATCAAGAGTATGTTGCTGAATCCGATATTCTTTATGGTGATGCAGATAACAATGGGATGTTAACTGCAAATGATGCTTCACTGATACTTCAAAAATCATTAGATGATGATTTTGAGCTACCAATTCAAACTACTGTGAAAGATTGGCTTAAATATGTGGACGTAGATAATAATGGAACGTTAACGGCAAACGACGCATCACTTACGCTTCAAAAGTCACTTGATGATGATTTTGTATTTACTGCACAAAATTAGGCTTTAATAGCAATAAGAGCTATTTAAAACAAAAAAGTGAGAGATTACACAGCAAAATAATTTAATCTCTCACTTTTATTATTCTAAAGAAAAAGAGCTCATATCAAATAAATTAGCACTGACTCTTATTCTAACTTTTACAGTGAGATTTACTTAACAGGAGATAAACCGCATAGTTCCTCTCCATAAAGCAAAACGGGTTGCCGCAATACGTGACAACCCGTTTTTATGTAAAAACTTATTTTTAATCCTGCTCCGCAAACTGCACTGTGCCCTCTTCCGCATTCATAGACATAACAATGGCAAGTGATTCAAGCTTGTAGCCTAAATTTCTTATCATTCTTCCGCCGTTCTGGAAACCCTTTTCAATAGCTATGCCAATGCCTGCAACCTCTGCGCCGGACTCTTTCACAATTGAAATAAGTCCCTGCAAAGCGCAACCGTTTGCGAGGAAGTCGTCGATGATGAGCACCTTGTCGCCCTCACCTATAAACTTCTTTGACATTATAACTTGATTTTTGCACTTGTGTGTGAATGACTCAACCTCGGCAACATACATCTCACCGTCTATATTTATGCTCTTAGTCTTTTTCGCAAAAACAACAGGCACACCGAAGTGCTGTGCAACTATACAGGCAATACCTATACCCGATGCCTCAATCGTGATAACCTTGTTTATCTCGACACCCTCAAAACGTCTCTTGAACTCACGTCCCATTTCGTTGAAAAGGTCAATATCCATACGATGATTAAGGAAACTGTCAACCTTGAGTACATTACCTTCCTTGACTATACCGTCCTTTACAATTCTCTCTTCCAAAAAATTCATTAAATTTCAATCCTTTCAGTGCAAAATCCTCCGACAGCCAAAACCGTTTTTAAGGTCGGTCAAATCACGGTTCCGTCCGCCCGTTCTTGTATAATAATTTATATTGTACACCATAAAAAGACAAATTTCAATCCTTTTTTTCAATATGAGTGAAATTTTTTGGATGAGGTGTATTCTAACTGCACCGCTTTACCTTTTTACTAAAAGTATATTGCTACATTATCTTTTCACATTTTAAGTATATTGCTTCACCCAAGTTTTTCGCCTCATCCGTCATTTTTGCAAGCAAAAATGACACCTTCCCCGTAGGGGAAGGCTAATTGCGGCTTTGCCGCTTAAAGGCTTGAAATTGTGGCATTACCCACAATGTGCGGTTTCGGCAGTTGCCCCAACCATACCCATACGGGTGGGTATAGTGGCAAAGGCTAACCCACCTCAACTTAACACCACAGTTGATATATAACAGCCACCCCATCACACCGTAAAACGGGTGGTGCAGGGGCACCCGCATCAAACTCCGACGAGCCACTGCCTACACCCCCTGCCCGTTAGGGGTTTGGGGCGAATCGGAACGCCCCAATGCTTTTTGCTACTTTTTGGCATCCAAAAAGTAGACCTCCCTCGTGTGCATGACACGTAAAGCAGCACCTCAAATTCAAAAAAACTTCCTAAAACCTAATATTGCACTTATATCAACTTTTTGTAGCAAAATAAAAATTGCATACCAATTCAAGCACACTCCCGGCAATACACCGAGCCTTATCGGAAATAGTAAAACAATTCCCCAGTTCCTCTTTCCTCGGATCTATATCGGCGATTTTCAATCCCTTGAAAACGCCATACCCCTCACGTATCATCCCTCTTATTATCCCCGTTATGGTAGCCGTAACCTCAACCTTTTCTTCGCCGTTAACTATAACGGCAACAACCTCCCCCTTTTCAACGATATCACCTATATTACGGACAATATGCAGTGTACCGTCAGAGGGTGCGTGAATAACCCTCTCCTTTGAATACCCTCCGATATTCCCTGGTATACCGCTATTCGGGAAAGCCTGTCCCTCTTTTATTATTCTGCCGAGGTTATGCCCTCTTTTTGTTTCCACAACATAATCCACATCTTTTCCTGCCGTAAAACCGGGGCCGAGTGCAATAGTGAGCTTTGCCATATCCCTGTTTGTACCCAAATTTTTCTTTGCGATTATTGCATCTACAACTATTTCGGGTTGCAATTGGGCTATTGCTTTTCCCTGTGCATCAATCAAAACGGCAACATCACCGCCCTGCACAATCCTCACTGCATCGGCGGTGTTTTCGGCTTTCACAGCCTTCATTCCCTCCACCGTGACAGTACCGTCAAACACGGCTTCACAGACGGAAACCTGTCGCCTTATTGCCGATGGATTGGGCACTTCCAGCACAATAACACCGAAACCTGCTGACCAAAGACGGTGAATTGTGCCCGTGGCAAGGTCGCCGCCGCCCCTAACAACAATTATTTTTTTCATTATCTTCCTCCGAAACCGCTTGTATACATAACCTACATTTAAAGCTTATCATTTAATCTTTTAAAATTTATATGTGAATCTCATATCCTAAATTCACATATAAATTTTGCAAAAACTTTCAAACTTAACGGGCAAAGTGGAAAGCTTTTCCGCATTTTTATTGTAATCTTCCTCGGTCATTCGCCAAGCCAAACCGCAGCTTGCGGATATTTGCGTGGGGAGCGGAATAAGTCTGCCGCCTATGCTTTTTTCGGTGCAAATTTTTTCCATTTCCATTGCATCCGTGGTTTTGCCGAAAGTAATAACATAATAAAGCTTTTTTTCTCTCAAAAAATCACCCTGCTATCTCTTTTATTGCCTTTATTGCGGTATTTATTTCATCTTCCGTGTTAAAATATGAAAAAGAAAAACGCACCGCACCCGTTTTTTCCGTGCCGAGTGCCTTGTGCATAAGAGGTGCACAATGAGCACCGGAACGCACGCAAATTTCATAATCTTCCCACAAAATATTGCAAAGCTCATCGGAAGTTATGCCGTCAATATTTATCGTAACAATCGCAGTTCGCTTTTCGGCACTCAAATCACCGTAAATTTTAACACCTGCAATATTTTTAATGCCGTCAACAAACATATTGGCAAGCTTTTCTTCCTTACGGTATATATTTTCAATGCCGATTTTCTCTATATATTTCAAAGCCGCATTAAGTCCCGCAATGCCATTTGCATTGAGAGTGCCCGCTTCAAGTCTTTCGGGCATATCGGACGGATGTTCTCTATCGTAGCTGTGAATACCGCTGCCGCCCACACGCACCGGAGCAATTTCAACGCCCTCACGTACGTAAATTCCGCCCGTGCCCTGAACGCCCATAAGTCCCTTATGCCCCGTAAAGCAAAGGATATCTATGCCCGTTTTTTCCGCATTTATATCAATGATACCCGCCGTCTGTGCCGCATCAACAATAAGCAAAATATTGTGCTTTCTCGTTATACTCGCAACCCTATCCAAGTCGGTCACGTTGCCCGTCAAATTTGAAGCATGGTTTATTACAACGGCTTTTGTGTTTGGTCTGACGGTGTTTTCTATATCCTCATAATTCACTCTGCCAAGCTCATCCGCCTTGACAATACTCAACTCCACACCCTTTTTCTCCATCATATAAAGTGGTCGTAAAACCGAATTATGCTCGCACATAGTTGTTATTGCGTGGTCGCCGTTTTTAAACGTGCCCAGAATCGCCATATTGAGCGAATCGGTGGCGTTGAGTGTGAAAGCTATTCTTGACGGGTCGGAGATTCCGAAAAGTTTTGCCAATCTACACCTTGTATCGTACACTATACGCATAGCATTCACGGCAGGTTCATACGCACCCCTGCCGTAGCTGCCCATTGTATCAATGCTATCTGCAACCGCCTTTTTCACGCAATCGGGTTTGGGCAAGGTGGTTGCCGCATTATCAAAGTAAATCACGGCTTTATGATGAGGTCGGCTGTGCTCATTTTTTCGGCTATAACATACATATTTGTCACAGAGCCGACAGCGAGTTTTTCTGTCAAACCGTAGTGGTTAAGGCAAGTACCGCAGGTTAAAATTTCAACGCCCTGTGCTTCAAGTGATTTTAAATCTTCCAAAGTCGCTGCGCCCTCGCAAGTCAATTTTGCACCGCCGTTATAGAAAAGCATTGTTGAGGGCAGGC
>CAZUXS010000117.1:0-6567 GCA_964624605.1 uncultured Lachnospiraceae bacterium
GTGTAGGCCCTCACACAATAAGTGTGCCGAGAGTAAGACGTGCCGATGATATCGATCCCGATGCTTTCGATAACGGCATAAGCGATGATACATTTGCAAAGATTGTTGCCTGTATAAGAATAGCCGTGCCATACACCGGTATGATAGTTTCCACAAGAGAGAGCCAGAAGTGCCGTGAAAAGGTACTGCACCTCGGTATATCTCAGATAAGCGGCGGTTCCAAGACAAGCGTAGGCGGTTATTACGAGCCGGAGGAAGAGGACGACCGTTCCGAGCAGTTTGATGTAAGCGACACAAGAACACTTGACGAGGTGGTAAACTGGCTTATGAAGATGGGGTATATCCCAAGTTTCTGCACAGCCTGTTACAGAGAGGGCAGAACGGGCGACCGTTTCATGAGCCTTTGCAAGAGCGGACAGATACAAAATTGCTGCTTGCCTAACGCACTTATGACACTTAAGGAATACCTCTGTGACTATGCAAGCGAGGATACTCAAAAAGTGGGTAATGAGCTTATAATGAAGGATATTGAAACTATACCTAATGAAAAGGTTAAGGCTATTGTAATTGAGAGACTTGAAAAGATAGCTAACGGGGAGAGGGATTTTAGGTTTTAATTATTAGAAATAAAATGATTAGTTAGTGATTAGTCATACACCGAAACCTTTTTCTATCGTAAAAAGGTTTCGGACTTCCAAAAATACTCTTATACGAAGCATGGGGCGTTGCCCCATACCCCATCCGCTTTTTGAAAAAAGCGGAGCAAAAACTTTTATGGGCGGCTACGCCGCGGGGTGAGAGTTTGAAGTTTGGTGTCAAAGTCCCCCGAAAAGCGTTAGCTTTTCGGAAGTAAAAGTTTTCGGTCAAGCCTTTTTCAAAAGGCTTGCGGTGGTTTGGAGGCGGAGCCTCCAAGAAAGGAGGTTGAGTAGAGATGGGTTTAAATGATACACCCAAAGCAGAGAGGTTACACATTGGTATATTTGGCAGGCGTAATGCGGGCAAGTCAAGCATCATAAATGCCATAACCGGGCAGAGCTTAGCTATTGTTTCCGATGTGAAGGGTACAACAACCGATCCGGTGCAAAAGGCGATGGAGCTTTTACCGTTGGGACCTGTTGTGCTTATAGATACCCCCGGTACGGATGATGTCGGGGAGCTGGGACAAAAGAGAGTGGAAAAGGCTGTGCAGATGCTTAATAAGACGGATATCGCTGTGTTGGTGGCTGATGGTACATTGGGCATTACGCCGGAGGATACGGCGCTTATAGCACAGTTTAAGGACAGGCATTTGCCGTATGTTATTGTTTTGAATAAGGCTGATGCGGTGGAGGAGAAATATACTGTGGAGAACGGTATGTGGGTTTCTGCCGTGACGGGCGAGGGTATAACGGAGCTTAAGGAGTATATAGCGCACCTTGTGCCTACGGGCAGTCAAAACAGGATAATAGGCGACAGGCTTAGCACGGGTGATGTGGTGGTGCTTGTTGTGCCTATTGACAGTGCCGCACCCAAGGGTAGGCTTATACTGCCACAGCAGCAGACGATACGTGATATACTGGAAGCGGGTGCACTGGCGGTTGTGGTGCGTGATACGGAGCTGGAGTTAACGCTTCGAAACATAACACCGAAGCTTGTGATTACGGATAGTCAGGTGTTTGGCAAGGTAAAAGACATAGTGCCGCCTAATATACCGCTTACGTCATTTTCTATATTGATGGCTAGGTATAAGGGGAATCTTAATCAGAATATAGCGGCTGTGCGTGCTGTAAATGCGCTTAAGGATGGGGATGATGTGCTTATATCCGAGGGATGCACACATCACAGGCAGTGCGAGGATATAGGCACTGTGAAGATACCGCATTGGCTTGAGGAGTTCACGGGTGTGAAGCCTAATTATCATTTTTCAAGTGGTACGGAGTTCCCTACGGATTTAAGCAAGTATAAGGTGGTTATACACTGCGGTGGTTGTACCTTAAATGAAAAGGAGATGCAACACAGGCTTAAAACGGCTTTGGAGCAGGGTGTGCCTATGACGAATTACGGTATACTTATTTCACATATAAACGGTATACTTAAAAGGAGCTTGGAGTTCTTCCCCGAGTATGAGATATAAACAGGAGATATAAACAGTGGTAAAACCAATTTGCAGAGATATATTATTTTTAAGGCTTAAGGCGGAAAAAGCCACACTTGCCGACCTTGGTGTTGCAAGGGATTTGCTTGATACATTAAAAGCGAATGAAGCGACTTGTGTCGGTTTGGCGGCTAATATGATAGGCGTGAATAAGAGCATAATAGCCGTTAATATGGGTATTATGAATATGGTTATGCTCAACCCGATTATTACTGAAAAAACGGGGGCTTTTGAAACGGAGGAGGGCTGTCTTTCTCTGGATGGTGTGCGTAAAACAACACGATACAAGGATATAGAGGTTGAGTTTTACGATATGGCTATGAAAAAGCATACTATGAAGTATTCGGGTTGGACGGCGCAGATAATACAGCACGAGTGCGACCATTTGGACGGGATAATAATTTAAGGAGTGGTAATATGAGGTTATACACATTAAATTTATACAGTGGGCAGAAACTCGCAATGGATGTTAACGGCGGGGTTTGCCTGTTGCACGCAATATGCCATGAATTTAAGGATATGAACGAGCTTATTGAAAAGGCGACACCCGAGTTGCTTGCGGAAATAAAAGCGGATGGTGAGGGGATAGAGACATTTCCTTTTGATTTTTGCAAAATCGGTGCACCCATACCCAAACCGAAGCAGGATATAATCTGCCTTGGCGTAAACTATAAGGCACACGCCGATGAGTGTAATATAGATACCGAAGAAACGGTGTATTTCTCAAAGAGGGTGAATGAGGCTGTAGGGCACAAGGGCAATATACAGTCACACTCAGACATAGTGGATAGCCTTGATTATGAAGTGGAGCTTGGTGTTATAATAGGCAAAGAGGCGTATAAGGTAAAGGCTGAAAATGCCGAGGATTATATATTCGGATATACGATAATAAATGATGTGAGTGCACGTAACTTGCAATTTAAGCATAAGCAATGGTATTTCGGCAAGAGTCTTGACGGCTTTACGCCTATGGGACCTTGCATAGTGACAAAGGACGAAATAAAGGATGTGCAAAACCTTGATGTGAAATGCTATGTAAACGGTGAACTCCGACAGCACAGTAATACGTCAAAAATGATAAAAACGGTTGCGGGTGCGATAGAGGAGTTAAGCGCAGGGATGACACTCCAAGCGGGCACAATAATAGCCACAGGCACTCCAAGCGGAGTGGCACTGGGTATGGAAAAACCGAACTACCTCAAAAAAGGCGATGTTGTGCGTTGCGAGATTGAGGGAATAGGTGTTTTGGAAAATACGGTTGTGTAAAAAAAAGATATTAAAACACGGTGACAATCCGATTTATGCGGGGGATGTTACCGTGTTTTTTATATGACGTATATTAGTTTATGAATTTTATGTTTTGTACCTTTTCGGTGGGGTATCTTTTCAAGTCCTTGCTTTCTAGGTCTTCTCTGTGCATATTCACTGCCGTTATTTGGCTGTTTTCGTAGGTGGTGTAGTAATATATACCCTTTGTGGTATTGCAGCAGGAGGTATATATTGTTATTTCGTATTTTCCGTTTACGTCACAACAGCCTCTTTGCTGGTCTACGCTGCCTAAGATATGGAAAAATTGGCTTATGCTTTCGTTTTCGCTCTCGCCCGAAACGGAGTTCATTTTTGTAAAGGCGACACGCACAAAGCGTGATTGTGAGGATAAATCTCCGGGCAGTCCGATACCGCCCATACCACGGCTGTAGGCATCCAAGTTCAAATTGCCGAATGTGTTTTCGGGTGTTTTGGCTGAAAGGTGCCTGTAATTGTTTAGGTTGAAAAGCTGTTTATCAAAGGGTGGGTTGTTTGTCAGCACGCCCACGGGGTTATCATATATTTTAAGACCGTCACGTACACACTCAACCGTTATTGCCTCGTCTTTATCCGCAATCAGCCAGTGCAGTTGTGATACGGGGAGATTGTCGTTAAAAGGTGTGTCCGTCAAATTTATATTTTCAAGCAACTTTTTAACTTCCGCTACGCTTGCACACTTGCAAAGCACCCAAGGTATGAACTCAAAAACCGCCACATTGTCCTTGCCTTGCACCGCCTTGTTGTAATGTGCGTTGCCCACAAAATTAAGTCCTGCCATAGCAAGACCTTTTTCGTTGAAAGCATCGTAATAAAGAGGATAGTCCTCCGTCACATAAGCCATACCCGTTATTGCATAATGGTTTTGTATACTTTCGCCGTTTCGAAAGTTGAAAGGGTAATTGCGTGGCGTAACAACCACCTCATCACCGTATGAAAATTCGTAATCAAGTGTTCTGCCAAAATAAAAATCCTTAGTTTTGTAAGTTGCCGCTGTGCACATAGTGTACCTCCGAATGTTATTATATATGTATTATATACCATATTGAGTATGTTTACAAGGAGAATTTGATGTGATAACAAAACGGAAATAAAAACGGTATAAAAATGATATATTATCTATAAAAATATTTACAATTGTCGATTCTTATGATACAATAGGAATAGGCATCACATATTGCAAAAGGGTGGTCGGCGGACTCTCCGAGAAAGGAGGGGGATGCCGCTTTATGTCAGCTTTTGATATAATTTATTGTTGGTACTTAATCAGACAAATTAAGTTTGATATATGGTACATAATGTTAACTTATAAAGTTAATCGTTATAACAATTCAGACCGCTCCTCACGCAAATAGGACAACGGTCTGAATTGTTTTTGTGAGTAAAACTCACAGAAATATTATTTAGCCGTCTGACCATCTTTAAAATGTGATGCTTAGTCACAAGACGGATTAAAGTGAGTATTGGCAGTACTCACTTTTTTCTTTTATAATTTCATTATATATCATTTTTTTAACAAAATCAATAGTTTTTTACTCAATCAAAAAAATATCTGTATCAATTATTTTGTTGTATAATATAACCCGGTTTGAAGAATAATTTTCCAACCCGGGTTGAATTGTTTAATTATTTAATTGCAACTTTTCTGTATGTATCAAAGCTCATCCACTTTGCGAAGAATTCGTTGCTGCCTTCTGTGTCCTTATATTCCTTAAGGAAAGTCTTAACCTCATCGTCTGAAGCTACCTTTATTTCAAAACCTCTGCCGTTTATAACGGGTACGTTTGAATATGTGTATTCGGTTGCACTTACGATTTCGGTTATCTTCTTATCTCTTACCTTAACCGCAACATCATCTCTCAAAATGATGATATCGAAAGTATCGGGGTATGAGTAGCTTTCGCCCTTAGTTGGGATTTCATCGCCAACCGTATAAGTGTTACCAACAGGCTGATATTTGAGAACTGACAAGCTTTCGAGGTTATAATAGAATTCCTCGAAGATATCGCCTCTTGCTTCCAAATCACCGAGCTTGAATGATGCTCTGTCGGAGAATGAACCGCCTCTTTCCGCAAGTTCTTCAACAACACCGCAAGCTGCTGTCATATTTGTTACTCTGTCGATGAGAATGAGTTCACCTATTGTCTTGTGATAGTCAAACTTATCTGCAACTATAGCCTCTGTAAGAAGGATTTCACAAACGGCAATACCGTTCTTGCTTATGCTGTCGGCAGGAATATGCTCACCTGTGTTTACGTTTATTGCATAGTTGATTTTAACAAGTACGCCCGATATCATCTTTGTGCCGAGCTTTACAAGGTAGTCCTTACCTATAACAAGCGGTTCATCATCCATCCACAAAAGTGAAACCGTAAGGCGCTTGTAAGCTGCAAGGTTTGTGTCCTTTACGAGTACGCAACCTCTTGAAACGTCAACTTCCTTATCAAGTGAAATTGTTACGGGCTGTCCCTTGTATGCAGTCTGTGATTCCTTATCTGCAACAAGTATGCCCTTTACATTTGCTCTTTCGTTGCTTGGGAGAGTTATGATTTCATCGCCTACACTTATGCTGCCTGATTCAATCTGTCCCTGAAAACCTCTGAATGTGTGGTTAGGACGGCAAACTCTCTGTACGGGGAGGTAGAAGCCCTGTTCCTCGTTTTCTGTGTTGATATCAACAGTTTCAAGGTAGTCAAGAAGTGCCTTGCCTGTGTACCAAGGAATGTTATCGGACTTAACCGTTACGTTGTCACCCTCTGTAGCTGAAAGAGGTATAATCTGAACGTTGTCTATTGCAAGCTCTTTTTTAAGCTCTTCAATCTGCTGTTCAATCTTGTCAAATACAGCCTTGTCGTATTTAACCAAATCCATTTTGTTTACCGCAAAAACAAAGTATCTTATACCCATAAGCTTACAAATTCTTGCGTGACGTCTTGTCTGCACAAGCACGCCCTGTGATGCGTCAACAAGAATAACCGCAAGGTCTGCAAAAGATGCACCAACAGCCATATTTCTTGTATATTCTTCGTGACCCGGTGTGTCGGCAACGATGAAACTTCTGTTATCTGTTGTGAAGTATCTGTAGGCAACGTCGATTGTGATACCCTGTTCACGCTCTGCCATAAGAC
>CAZUXS010000118.1:0-6551 GCA_964624605.1 uncultured Lachnospiraceae bacterium
TTTCTTTTTCCGTTATTTTTACCGGAAATTCATTTTTCCGTTATTTTTCCGTTAAGGCTTGAAAAAAGTTATAAAACATTATGGCAAGTTATGTAAAGATATAACATACGATGCACCTCCGTTTCATACCTATCAATTCTTCCCATTATATATTCATCTTGTTCAATTTGCGATTTTGTTTTTCGGAAGCAAAATTTTTTTAAGACCGTTTTTTCCCCTTAAATTGCGAAAATGTACCTAAACCACAGTCTGAAAATGGGTATTATTCCTGTTGTGGGGCGAGGGGAAATAAAGGTATATATTTTAAATGTATAGTTATATACTATATATATTTGTGATTTTGAAAATGTGTAAAAAGTGATTTTTGCAATCGTTTTGCCTGTAAGATTAGACTGTACCTTTGGGGTGTGGTCTTTTTTTTGTCTATCGTTGTCTTGACACTTAAAATATCAAAAATATACAAAAACATTGACATTTAATTGAAATAGTTATATAATTATATAGTAATTAAATCGTTTTTAAGTGATAAGATAAGTTATTTTTACAATTAAAATTCTTACACAATCACAAAAAGGGGCAAAATGTACAGTTAAGTAGCACAAAATATCGGAAAGGAGATTAACCTATGAAACTAAAAAGATTATTGGCATCTATGTTGGTTGTGACTATGATGGCAAATTATTCGGTGTTTGCACAGGAAGTTGCGGCTTCGAATGAGGTGAGCACCGAGGCAAGCGAGAACACGGAGGTTGAGCCATACAGCAATAACACAACAAGCTATGATACAACCTATGCCGTGGAGGGTGGAAACATTTATTTTGATTCCAAATCTGGTATTATTACGGGAGCGGATTCAAAAATAACCATCAGTGAAATTCCCGAAAAAATAAACGGTGTGACGGTAACGGGTATAGAAAAACGTGCCTTTTATAAAAACGCCAACATAAAGGAAATTACCATACCATCAAGTATAACCTCGATAGGTGGGGAAGCATTCGGATATAACACAGCACTTAAGAAGGTGGTTATAACCGGCAATTTTACAGGCGGAAAATACATCTCATCGGGAGCTTTTAATAAATGTGCAAATCTTAGTGAGATAGTATTTGGTGACGGCGTCACGGCAGTGCCCGAATATGCGTTCACAAACTGCACGGGGCTTACATCAATAACACTGCCCGAGGGAATAGCAGAGGTTGGAGAATATGCCTTTTCGGGTTGTACGGCGCTTTCCGAAATAAACTGGTCTAACGCGCTTACAAGCATTGATAAATACGCCTTTAGCGGCTGTAAGGCTCTTTCCGAAATAAATCTGCCAAACAGCCTTAAAAGTATTGCGGATTATGCCTTTAATAAAATATCTGCCGTGAAGATTGATATTCCCGAAAATGTAACTTCCGTTGGTACAGAGGCATTCGGAAATAATGATTCACTTAAAAAAGTAACTGTAAACAGCAATTTTGAGGGTGGAAGCTATGCCTCAAAAGGAGCTTTTAACAAATGTACAAATCTTAGTGAGGTGATATTTGGTGATGGCGTTACGATAGTGCCCGAATATACATTCACAAATTGCACGGGCCTTAAATCATTAACCCTGCCCGAGGGAATAACAGAGGTCGGAAAATACGCCTTTAACGGCTGCACGGCACTTTCCGAAATAAATTTGCCAAACAGCCTTACAAGTATTGCCGATTATGCTTTTAATCAAACATCAGCCGAGGAGATAAATCTTCCCAAGAATATAACCTCTGTTGGCGGTGAGGTATTCGGAAATAACGGTTCACTCAAAAAGGTAACCATAAACAGCAATTACAGCGGTGGGAACTATGCTTCAAGAGGAGCATTTAACAACTGTGCAAATCTTAATGAAATTGTATTCGGTGAAGGTGTTACGGCAATAGCCGATTATACATTCACAAATTGCACAGGTCTTGCATCAATAACCCTGCCTGAGGTCATGACAGAGGTTGGAAAATCTGCCTTTAGCGGTTGTACGGCATTAGAGAGCGTAGTTTTACCTGCATCAATAACTAAAGTAGGGAGCGATGCTTTTAGCGGTTGCAGTGCATTGAATGAGATATCTTTTTATGGATTTGATACAGTAATATGGGATCATGCCATACCTTTAACAGCTACGATAAAATGCTATCAAGGTTCAAGAGCAGAGACATACGCACAGGAAAATGAAATAAATTATGTAAACTTTGATGTTGCATACAGCTATACCTTGAAATCCGGCTGTAGTGTGATGTATAAAAACTCATCGGATGAAAATGTCAATATAAGCACAGATAATATTGTGAATTATATAGTTTATTCCGAAGATGGTGATATATCAGAGTATCATACAGGTGAAGGTTTATCATATTTGCTTTTGCCAAACCAAACATTGAAGATATCAAGTGTATATGATAATCCGCAGTATGATACACACATAACGGCATTATCGGATAAAAACGAGTGTACGTCAATTCCAAATCCGTTTACGGAAATAGATTTGGAATATGGAAGTAACTATATGATAAGTAATCCGAGTGACTATGATTTAGGTGTTTGCGTTAAATTTATAGATGGTGAGTACGTTGAATACAACAGAGATGCCTCAGTGATATATGCACAGGAGTATGATTATTACAATCAAAAAGAGTTTATATTTCCATCGGAATACTGTATGATTATAAATTCGGATATGGATCAAAAAATTAACGTGCCGACGGAATATATAGAAAATTTAAACTTCAATGTTAGTAAAACCGAAAATCCGCCATATACGGATTACAAGTTAAAAGTGGGAGAAACAATAAGGTTGAATAGTTCTCTGCTTTCCGATATGATAATTAGGATAGATGGAGAATCATGTTCAACTGCGGTAAAGAGTGGAAACAGATATGAATGTCAAGATAATGCACCGGTTTTTTTAAGCTTAAAAAGTAAAGCACTTGCCTATATTGAAAATGACGGCAGTGATACCGCATACATAAAGATTCCGACGGCAAGCTATTTGAATAACTATATTTCTGTTGTAGGTTCCACAAAGAAGATTAGTGAGTTGGAAGATAACAGCTATCGTCTTAATGTTGGATTTAACGTTTTTTATTCCGATGACAATGGTAAAGCAAGTAAGGGTAGCCTTAAGGATTTTAATGTAAGTATATATGATAACACAAAGAAAAAAACAATAAGAAACAATAGTATATATTCAAATACTATTATTTTGTCAAAGGATGTAAGTGCAGGCGACAGCCTTACAATTACGCTTACAAAAGAAAACTTTATCAAGGCTGAGCAAACGGTGACTTTGGACGAAAGCGGAAACGGTTCAATAGCAATTTCGGCTTATGAATACGGTTCACTTGACATCAGTGAAAAAACAGCAAGCTCCGATGAAGCAATAAGGGTTCTGTTGTTTAAAAAGGACGGAAGTTTATACAAAACAAACACTAGTTTTAAATCCAATAATAATGCAAAGCTTATGACAGGGCTTGATGAAGGCAGCTACAGTGTTGTTCTGCTTAGGGATAACGGTTCACTATGGAAAGTATCAAATATATCCGAATATACCGAGCTGGGTGCGGAACAGGGTGTTGATTTTATAAAGCAGGATATTAATATCGGCAATGCAAATAAAACACTTATTGATGTAAATTCCATACCGACTTTAGATGAAAGAAAGATAAGCTATCTGGATAGAGATGAGGTAAGCTTTTACAGCACAGGTGACGAGTCAAAAATAGGTTCACTTATTACTGTCAGATTGGCATTTAAAGTAAAGGATTATTTTTATAATAATGTGTCTAAAGAAAGCCGGTTTAGCTTTAATATACCCGATGAATTGATGTTTGTGAGAAACAGTGTTATGCTTAACGGAAAGAAGATTGGATATAGTGACGGCGACGATGGCTATGTGACTGTAAATACAGATGTTCAAAGCGGTGTGATTGTATTCAATGTACAGGCTATAGATTATACCGAAAATTGTGAGGTAAGTGCAAGCTACATTTTTGGAGAAAGAGTAGAAAATGTAGGTTATGCCAATGTAGATATACCAGTTATAACTATTAAGAGTGAAAATGTTGTAAACAGTGCAAATGTAACTGTTTCGGGCATTGGCAAACCTGATACCACAGCCGATATATATGCGGATGATAAATTTGTGACTAAGGTAACCGTAGATGAGTATGGAAAGTATACCACAAATATAAAGCTGCAGAATACTTATCAGGGTTTAGAGCATGAATTAAAGGCAGTGGTTGGTGATTATGAGGCAATCACCTCCGTTACGTATAATGAAAAATTGCCTGAGGTTGAGGCATTCACTATGTCATATTCGTCGGATTCAGGCCAAACTCAAACAGTGGATATTTTGGATTACTATAACAGAGGTATTACACCCTATGTATACTTTAATCCTAATAAGGAGTTTGAATTTAACATAAAGATGTCCAATTCCGATTTAATAGACAATCTGAGCGTTGTTGGTTCAAGAAACGGTGAGGAACTTTCAATTGCTGCGGTTAAAAATGCGGACGGCACCTTTGTTGCAAAAGGCTATTTTGGAGATAACAATAATTACATTGTGCCATCATCATTATCAGTCAGGTATGAATTGAAGGAAGATGACATAATTAATAATGATGATTTACTTGCATCTGTTATCTCTCCCGAACTTGCGGAATTTGAAGTGGTTAACAGTAAGGATACCGATAAGGAATGGGCTGTAGAGCTTGTGAACCCTAATACGGATGAGGAAAAGACACTTTCAATAAAAGCCGACGAGGAAAACGACGATATAGATGATTTGGACGGAGAAATATATACGGAATTGCCATCAAAAGACGGAAAAACATCATGCAAATTAATACTTAAGGAATATAGCGCAGATGTAACCTTTGATGATGGAAGCACCTATAATATTCCGTTGTATGTGTCCGATAAATTCAGCGATTCCGAGCTGGAATTGTTCTCTTTAAACTTTACCGATGATGCCTATGAGAAGCTTATTGATAGGGCAGAGACTTTAAGAGGTAAAGAATTTACAAAACAAGAGAGAGAAAAGTTAAAAAAAGACCTCAAAAAACTAAATAGCAAGGGTGGAGATATTCTTGAATTTATCGATCAATATGACGAAAATAAAAAGAAACCTGTTAGCACAACCTATAATTATTCCTACGAAGCGGAGTTTAATAATACACTAAATGGCGTTAAGGAAAGCTTAGCCACAGTCAAGTATACGGAAAAAAGTAATGATTCCAATATAGACTCTTTGAAGAATCATGCCAATAAAGTGGTGGATGCCACAGTACAGGATATAGCAAATAATGATTATAATTTTTCCGGAACTAAGAGAGTTAAGGATGAGCAAATGGAAGATTTTGAAGAGGAGACAGTTATAGATTCGATGACAGGCGTTGTAATGACGTTTGTGAATGGAATAATTAACGGTAATGTGAGCGATGTAAATCAGTTGATAAAACAATTATCAGAAAGTTTAAAGGATTATATGGAAAATTTAGACCCTGAAAAGCTTAAAGAATATATCGAAAATCTTTCCGATGGATTTGAGGTAAATGTAAAATGGCTCATTGACCCAAGTGGCTATGTATATGAGGTTGACTCCGATAACAGAATTGAGGGTGTGACAACAACCGTATATTACAAGGACGAAAATGGCAATGTAACCCTTTGGGAGGCTGATGAATACGGTCAGAAGAATCCTCTTATCACAGATGAAGAGGGTAAGTATGCTTGGGACGTACCCGAGGGAGAATGGCAGGTTAAATACGAGAAAGACGGATATGAAACCACATATTCCGATTGGTTGCCTGTGCCACCTCCACAGCTTGAGGTAAATATACCTATGGTATCATCTCTCCCTGCAAAGGCAGAAAAGGCGGAAATAGCGGATTCAGCTATAGAAATCACATTTGACAGACACGTGGATGCAAGCACAATGACAGATGACAACGTGGTGCTTAAGGATAAAAACGGAAATGTGATTGAAAAAACCATAGAGTCGGATTCATTGACAGAATATGACGGAAAATCTGTGGCACTCAGCTATAGGATTGTTCCTAAAAACGGTGTGACCGATTCCGAATATACAGTAACCGTAAAATCCGCTGTTAAGGCATATAATGATATGGCCATGGAGCAAGACCAAAGCTTGACGGTGAAAAGCACAGACTACGTTGAGGAAGATTTGGTATACGGCGATGTTGATGGCAGTGGCAGGGTGGATGCAAATGATGCATCATGTGCACTCAATAAGTCTTTAAACAGCGATTATATATTGCCTATAGAAGGAAAAACAAATGATTTTATGAAGTATGCCGATGTGGACAGAGATGGCGTTTTGACAGCCTCAGATGCAGCGTGTATACTTGAAAAAGCACTTAACGTGGATTTTAAATTTAAATGTGAATCATAATTAAAAACAGGGGTCAGTTCATTGAACTGACCCCTTGTTTTACATATATGTTATTTATCACCATAGCCATTTGGATGTGTGCTATGCCACTTCCAAGCTGTTTCTATTATCTGTGGCAAGGTAT
>CAZUXS010000119.1:0-2097 GCA_964624605.1 uncultured Lachnospiraceae bacterium
ACAACTATATAGCACATATATGTAAATATATTGTTGTTTTGACAGATATGAAACTTAGGCATTGTAAGCCGAATTGATTTGATTATAAATTGATTCGGCTTATTTTACATTTTGACGGAGGTAATTTAATGACTTACAATATTTTGGTGGTGGAAGATGAGAAGCCCGTTAATGATTTGATAACCATGAATTTGAGCTTGGTGGGATACTCATTTGATAAGGCATATAACGGTTTGGAAGCTTATGAAAAAATAAAGAGTAACAAATATCACTTGATTTTGCTTGATATAATGTTACCTAAAATGGATGGTTTTGAGCTTGCGGCAAAAGTCAAAAAATTGAATATCCCTGTTATATTTATAACGGCAAAGGGTTCGCTCAGCAGTAAGATGGAGGGCTTTGAACTCGGTGCGGAGGATTATATTGTAAAGCCTTTTGAAATGTTGGAGTTGATTGCAAGGATAAAGGTTGTTTTAAGGAATAAATACGGCGAAAATGATGAATATATTGTTGATGATGTTGTGATGGATGTGAAGCAAAGACGAGTTACCAAAAATGGAGTTGACATACCGTTGACAAAAATGGAATTTGATTTGTTTGAAATGCTTATTATAAACAAGAATATTGCAATATCAAGAGAGAAATTGTTGGAAGGTGTTTGGGGATATGACAGTGAAAGCGAAACTAGGACAGTTGATGTATATATACAAAAATTGAGGAAGAAACTCGGTTTAACCGATAGAATAAAAACCGTATATAAAATAGGATACAGATTGGAGATTTGATTATGTCATTCAAGAATAAAATAATACTTGTGACGGTAATTCTTTTTATAGCGGCGTTGGATATGAGCTTCATATATCTTGTGAATAAAAGCAGTGATTTTTTGTATAACAATGAATACATATCCGCACAAAACGAGCAACAATTTATAATACAAAATATAAACGGTATTCTAAAGGGTAGTGAAAATAAGAATGTTTCGAAACAAAAAATGTGTGAGGATATCGTGTCCGCTTATAATGTGTTTTACAAGCAATATAACGTCAATTTGAAATTGATTGAGAATGACGAAGCAAAAGAAACATACGACAGTAAAAATATTGTTATTTCGGAGGTATTGGATAGTCCGTACTCGGAATTCACTTTGATTTACGAAAAAAATACGGATAGTCTTTACAATATGCAACGTGAATGGAGACGCATTTTCTTCATTATAAATATAGTGTTTGTTTTGGGTATAGCACTGATTGGCAGTGCTGTGATAACGAGGCTTTTTAAACCTCTCGATGTTATTTTGAAAAGTATTCGGAATGTAAGGAACGGGAATTATACGGAAAGAATAAATATAAAGTCAAATGATGAGTTTGGGGAAATTGCTTTGGAATATAACAATATGGCGGATGCTGTTCAAAATGCCGTGATTAAATTGCAAAATACGGCAACCGAAAAGGAACTGCTGGCAGAAAATATGGCTCACGAATTAAGAAATCCGCTCACAAGCATAAAGGGTTTCAGTGAATATCTTTTGAAGGGAAATTCAAGCGACGAAAACAGAATAACAGCTTTGAAATATATATATGACGAAACAACGAGGTTACAGAAATTATGCAATAAGATGTTGGATATTTCACTTCAAAATCATAGCGGCATAACAATTGAGAATATTGATATAAATAATTTGACAGATGAAATAAAAAGAGCGGAATATGTAAAATTCAACGATAAGGGCATTGAGCTTGAAGTTGAGGCGGATATATCGACATTGAAAGCTGACAGGTCATTGTTGATATCGCTTATAACCAATTATAATACAAAATATAAACGGTATTCTAAAGGGTAGCGAAAATAAGAATGTTTCAAAGAAAAAAATATGTGAGGACATTGTGTCGGCTTATAATGTGTTTTACAAGCAATATAATGTCAACTTGAAATTGATTGAGAGTGAAGAATCAAAAGAAACATACGATAGTAAAAATATTGTTATTTCGAAGGTATTGGATAGTCCGTACTCGGAATTTACTTTGATTTACGAAAAGAACACGGATAGTCTTTACAATATGCAACGTGAATGGAGACGCATTTTCTTCATTATAA
>CAZUXS010000119.1:2197-6544 GCA_964624605.1 uncultured Lachnospiraceae bacterium
ACGGATAGTCTTTACAATATGCAACGTGAATGGAGACGCATTTTCTTCATTATAAATATAGTGTTTGTTTTGGGTATAGCACTGATTGGCAGTGCTGTGATAACGAGGCTTTTTAAACCTCTCGATGTTATTTTGAAAAGTATTCGGAATGTAAGGAACGGGAATTATACGGAAAGAATAAATATAAAGTCAAATGATGAGTTTGGGGAAATCGCTTTGGAATACAACAATATGGCGGATGCTGTTCAAAATGCCGTGATTGAATTGCAAAATACGGCAAACGAAAAGGAACTGCTGGCGGAAAATATGGCTCACGAATTAAGAAATCCACTCACAAGCATAAAAGGTTTCAGTGAATATCTTTTAAAGGGAAATTCAAGCGATGAAAACAGGATGACAGCTTTGAAATACATATACGATGAAACAACAAGGTTGCAGAAATTGTGTAATAAGATGTTGGATATTTCACTTCAAAATCATAGTGGCATTACAATTGAAAGCATTGATGTAAATAATTTGACAGATGAAATAAAAAGAGCAGAATACGTAAAATTCAACGATAAGGGAGTGGAGCTTGAAATTGAAACGGACATATCGACACTGAAAGCCGATAAGGACTTATTGATATCACTGATAACCAATTTGTTGGATAATTCCGCAAATGCAAGTGAGAGAGGGCAAAAGGTAAATTTGAAATTCAGCAACGAGGATGAAAATACCGTTATAAGTGTTGCCGATAACGGAAGAGGAATGGAAGAAGAGTATGTGAATAAAATTTTTGAGCCGTTTTACAGAATTGATAAATCACGTTCACGAGAAAACGGCGGGGCAGGGCTGGGACTTGCACTGTGTATGAACATAGTAAATTTACATAACGGAAAAATAACCGTAGATTCAAAACCAAATGAGGGTACGAAGTTTAAAATATTTTTGCCTGATATTTACAATTGATTTATAACTTTTTAATATTAAGGTTGTATTATTTCTTCATATTAAAAATACAGGGAGTGATTAGAAATGAAAAAATATGTATTTTCCGTTGTGGCTGTGGTGGCTGTGCTTAATGCCGTTTGTGTGCCTTATTTTTTGAAAAAATACAAGGGAAGTGGTTTTTGCACAAATCAAATAACACAGGTTAGCGGTGCGGAGCTTATAAAAAATGATGAGTCAATGCTTTATAAAGAGCCTTTCGGCAAGGATAAAATTATTTCGGATATATCGGAAATAAAAGAGAGTAGGGAGTATTTTGACGATGAAAAAGAAAGAATACAGCCCCTTAAAGAAAAGTATAATTCCGGACTTATAAAACCGACAAAGAAAATGGAAGAGAGAACCGAACAAGACGGTTTGTATTTTGACAGCATAAACAATATTATTTTTTATCCCGAAAAAGTTATGACTGATGATGAATTGGTCACAATAATAGATTTTGATGCTACGATTAACAATTTTATAAGTTGCAATAATAATGTAAGCAGTGTTGAAACGGAGGTGACATCCGAAAATGCCGTAAGTATTGCAAAAAATTATATATCCTCTTTTTACGGATATGATTTATCGAATTTTGTATGTGTGGGGAGTGCGGGTAGCACAATTGATGGTGATGAAAATGACGAAAAGTCCTTTTGCACGAATACTTTTAAAACTGTTGCAGGTGATTCCGTAACAGTTATCGATGAAAGCGGTGATGAGCCTTTTTGGACGGTTGTTTTCCAAAGGGTTGACGATGATGTTATGATATTTGCCGATATAAGGGCGAATGACGGTGGACTTTTGTCGATTGATACGTACGATAACGAGTTACTTTCAAAATGCACGGATGCTTCGGGAATATCGGAAAAAGAGCTGTCTTTATTTAAGGAAGAAGCCGAAAAAACGGTTAAGGACTTAAGCAAAGGAAAGGAAATCGTAAGCACAAAGCAATATATTCCAACCCCCGGAAGAAACAGCGTGTATACACTTTGTGAGCTGAACACGGGGGAATATTATGAAGTTGAATTATCCTATCCCGAGGGTAAAAAAATAAGCTGTTATTACTACGGTGATAAAAATACAGCTGATACCAAAACGGAAAACAAAGCTTATAAAATGTTGAATTGATATTAAAAAACCGTGCACATCACGTTGTTTAGTGATTTGCACGGTTTTAAGCTTAATTATTATTTATCTTTCTTATCTCTGAAAATTGTTCTGAATACAAGTCTTACGAAAGGACCGCAGTAGAACATCTGATAGCAGATAGCCATTGGGAAGTTCATTGCCCAAGTTTTAACCCACATACCGAAAGATGCTTCTTTGAAAAGCAATGTTGCTATAAGGCTCATTACAGGGCACATTATGCAGCAGATGCAAATTGAAATTGCATAAGTGATGAACTGTGGTCTGTCTGTTGCGGGATTCATAACGGAAAAAGCAAGCTTTCTTGCGATACCGCCCACAACGAAGAACTCAAGTATAAAAGCAATAGGTGCCATAAACCACAACTCGTGGAGAGCGGCAACGAAGGTCACGCCCGTAACTTCACCTGTGTTGAGCGCTACGTTGTACACAATCATTCCGTAAACCATAACTATTGCCATAATGGCTGTGAACACTACATCTTGAAATTTGTTTTTTGGCATTAAAAAATCCTCCTTGATAATAACTGCTATGTGTTGTTCGTTATCATCCTTGGGGGAGTGTGCGTTGCCAATAAAAACCATATATCTTCTTTTTTCAAACAGTTAAAATGATATCATATAAATGAGAGTTTGTCAACGAAAAAATCGACAAAAAAATTACCAAAAATAAGGCTGTTCGGGGTATTGCAAAGGGTGTTTAAATATGGGGAAAAGTCACAGCAAAACAAGGTGTAATTCGGTTATCATAAGGAATTACCACCAAAAGAGCCTATTGCGTTCTGCAATAATTATGCCTAAAGCTTCTCCCCGCAATGATTTGCAATCAATTACGGGGAGATTTTAATTAAATTTCTTTCAATTCATAATCCGTACTGCCTATGCCCAATTTTTCCGCACATTCTATTGTGTATGCGCCGTTTCTGGACTCTATTCTTTCAATAAGATGGTCTCTGCCCTTATCGTCGGAGGCATATACCAAATCAAGACACGCCTTATCTATTGCTACGGGGTCGGTGGATATCAGTATACCGATATCTTTCATACAAGGGTCTTCCGCAACCGCACAGCAATCGCAGTCCACTGACATATTTTTCATAACATTTACGTAAACAATTTTTCTGTCGAAGTAGTCCACAAC
Organism: uncultured Lachnospiraceae bacterium; assembly: GCA_964624605.1. Classification (GTDB taxonomy): domain Bacteria; phylum Bacillota; class Clostridia; order Lachnospirales; family CAG-274; genus CAZUXS01. The sequence goes on from CAZUXS010000119.1 coordinate 5,456, forward strand.
GGAGAGTGCCGCATCAGCCATTGAGGATAAAAAGCTGTTATGCTCCGCCGTCCACTTTTCTTCGGGCTTGCCGGCACCGTGGATATAAGCCTTTCCGTAGGATGAAGCTATACCTATTGAAAGCTGTTTAAGTGCTCCGCCGTAGCCGCCCATCGGGTGTCCCTTAAAGTGTGAAAGCACAAGCATTGAATCGTAATTTGCTATATCCTTGCCCACAAAATTTTTCTTTATTGTTATGCCCGTTGGAATTTCAAGCTCCAAATCGGGACCTTCCTTATCCAACAAATCCACATCGAAGTAATTTGTCCAACCGTGTTTATCGAGTGTGATGAGGTGCTTTGCCGTTGTGTTTCTCTCTCCCTCGTATGCCGTGTTGCACTCCACAACAGTACCGCCTATGTAATCAACCATAGGCTGCCAAAACTTAGGTTTAAGGAAGTTTTGATTGCCTACCTCACCGGAATGAAGCTTGATTGCAACCTTTCCTTTAAGTTCAGCACCCAAAAGTTTGTAAAGCTCCACCACTTTTTCGCCTGTTATCTCTCTTGAAAAATAAACCGTTGATTTCATTTTATACCTCCGTTCGCTTTTTCTTTTATTTTATCACATAAAAACGAGGTATTCAAGTATTTTCGCTATTGCAAATTATGTTGAATATTGGTATAATGAGAGTAATGAAGTTTATTATATTTATATAAGGAGTAATAAAAATGGATTACAAGAAAATTGCAATGGAAAAACACAAGCAGTGGGCAGGTAAAATAGAGGTTGTTTCAAGAGCGGAAGTAAACACCGTGGACGACCTTTCAACAGCATACACACCGGGTGTTGCAGAGCCTTGCCTTGCAATAAAGGAAAACCCCGAACTTTCCTACACACTCACAAGACGACACAATATGGTTGCCGTTATTACCGATGGTTCAGCCGTACTCGGTCTCGGTGATATAGGCCCTGTTGCAGGTATGCCCGTTATGGAAGGTAAGTGTGTGCTTTTCAAGGAGTTCGGTGATGTTGATGCCTTCCCTCTTTGCGTAAAGACAAAAGACCCCGATGAGTTTGTAAAGGCTGTTTCACTTATTGCCGACAGCT
>CAZUXS010000120.1:0-6533 GCA_964624605.1 uncultured Lachnospiraceae bacterium
TTTCGCCGTCGGCGTTAAGCAGGTAGGGGTGTGCGGCTGTGGTGAACTTGGCTGTAACTATTACCTGCCGCAATGCCCGTCACATGAGAGCCGTGAGTGAGATTTTCATTATAATCATACACATCCTTATTCATATTGACATAATTAAAAACAAACGGTATTTTTTCATTTTGATAAACCTGATTTGTTTTAACATTTATTGACAAACCATCAAGCAATGAGGTCAAATCACTTTTATGTATTTTTAAATTTGTGTTATCGGTAAGTGAATACGCTTCGTGGTTTACATCAAACTCACTATCCACAATTGCAATAACCATTCCCTCACCGTTGCCGCTGTTTTCTTGCAGCTTATTCATTTCCTCGCGGAGAGAATCGGCGTTTATATTCTCACCCAAATCATACAATACAGATTCCTCGTCGGTGCTCTCATCCACAGGTGTAACGTTATCATACTCTTTTGATTCATAAACGCCCGTAACACCCTGCATATTTTTGATTACTTCAATTTCTTCGTCCGTAGCCTCAACAGCCATGCCGTTAAAAACCTGATTATATTCGTAAACTATGTTGCTGTCCGTTTTTTTGCTCACAGACGTTTTAAATGCCTTTTGTTCACTCTGCACCCTTGCCTGCCTTGATGCAACCGTATCCAAACCGAAAGGCGTGATTTCCGTCTCTTCGCCCGCCTCATATACCGGTGGTTGTGAAAGCCTGACTATGTAAAGCTTTTTTTCGGACTCATCCGCTTGTATGACCGTAAAACATGATGTCGATATTGTCATTGCTACGGCAAGCATTGCAGCAATAAATTTTTTCATTTTGTTCATCTCCCACTGATTAATATGTATACACTTAAAAATTTATATTTTCTTGATTACGGTAAGCACATTGTTGCCGTCAATATATTCGTAGGATATTTCATCGGCAATTTTCTTCACAAGCAAAATTCCCAATCCGCCTATTCTTCTTTTTTCGGCGGGAAGAGAAACATCCGGGTCGGCTTTAAGAAGAGGATTATACTTTATCCCGCTATCCTTGAAAATTATTTTTACGCTTTTTTTATCCTCGGTAGCTTCAATACCTATATAAGCTTCGCCTGTTCCGGCATAGGCATAGTTTGCTATATTCACAAATATTTCCTCCGTCGCCAGTTCAAGCTTCATACGAATTTTGTCTGCACAGGACAGTTCCCTCAAGTTTTCATCAACAAACTCAATAACCTTATCAAGATTGTCTGTATCTGCGGTAATAAACAATTCTTTCATATATTACTCCTCAATATTCAACACATCGCTAAAACCTGTGATATCAAATATCTCCTTTATTTCTTCATTGACATTTTTTATCACCATGCCTTTAGACGCCATCATTGTCTTGTGAACTGAAAGCAACACACGAAGTCCTGCCGATGAAACATATTCAAGACCCGCCATATCAATCACCAGCTCAGTAATATCTGCTAAACTTTCTTTAAGTTCTTGTTCCAGTTGAGGAGCTGTATTTGTGTCCAATCTTCCCTCAAGTGCAACTGTAAGCTTACTATTTTCTGTGTTTTTTACAATATTCATATCAATTTTCCTTTCTTAATTAAAATTAAATTATGCAAATTCCGGTTGTGATAAATTTTCCGATAAATCACAAACTTCATATTGCGGCTTAAACTACAAAAACCGAAAACGCAAAGCTAACCCTTTGATTTTTCGGTTTTTACAATCCATGCCTTATATACCCCTTTAATCATCCTTGGTAAACCATCCATTAATATATATAACCTCCTACTCTTCCGTATATTTTATATATAAAATTATATCACAAAAATCCATTTTTGTATATAATAACATTAGAAAAATAATTATTTTTGTGAATTTTTACCCATTTTATATTATTTTAAAACCACAAAAAGCAACTGTTTTTGTCGTTTTTATGAAATACAAACAAATGTGACACAACATCTAATTAACAATAAAACCGCTACAGGTTACAAATCCGATTTGAATGTATCATCAACTTTAACAAAATAATTCAATTTTTTTATTATTTCCTCTTGACAAAACAATATATATAGTGTATCATATATTCAGTTAGTTTTGACTAACTTTATTTTTGGGATATAAGTTAGCATAAACTAACATTGTAAACATATATAATAATATTTGAAACATATATTTTTTTAGCATAAGGTTAGCAAGAGCTAACGAAGGAGGGTATTATGAGCGTTGTAATTGTCGGCGGTAATGATTGTATGGTAACAAAATATAAGGATTTATGCAAGGAGTATAAATGCCGTGCAAAGGTTTATACTCAAATGAAGGGAACTTTGCGAAACAAAATCGGTAGCCCCGATTTGCTTGTGCTTTTCACAAACACGGTTTCACACAAAATGATAATATGTGCTATGGGCGAGGTTAAAGGAAAAGATACGGTGATTGCCCGTTCACATTCAAGCTCAATGACAGCATTAAAATCAATTTTAGACGAATACGCATAAGGAGGATATGAAAATGTCGGAGGAAATGTTGGTGCGTCACTGCTCACCCACTTTGGCGGCTATGAAAACAGGCAACCTTTTCAATTGCAAGGTTGAGAACAACAATGTTTTGAAAAACGAGGTAGCAAAACTCAATACCCTTTTAAATCCAAAGGGGGTATACGTCTGTCTGCTTAAGCTCAACTGCGGCAGAGCATTAATTTATGTTTTCAGACCCGATAAACTTAAAAATGATTTGGCAAAAGACGAAGCAAAAATATTGCTTAACAAGTCCGGATATCGTTGCGAAAATCTGTATGACGATATAAATCACTTATCCGAAAGAATATCCGATTGCAGTGAATTTCCGCACGAAATAGGCTTGTTTTTGGGTTATCCAATTGAGGATATAAAGGGGTTTATTGAACATAAGGGCAAAAATTGCCTTTGCACCGGCTGTTGGAAGGTATACTGTAACGAGTGCGAAGCAATCAAAACCTTTAAGAAATTCAAAAAATGTACAGATGTATATTGCAGAAAATTAAAAGAGGGTTTGTCAATTATGCAGTTGACTGTGGCAGCATAACATTTATAAAACGGAGGTAATGAAAATGAGTAAAATTGCAGTGGTATATTGGAGTGGCACAGGTAATACGGAGGCTATGGCTAATGCCGTGGCAAGCGGTATTAAGGATAACGGCGGCGAGGTCGAGCTTTTTGCGGCAAAGGATTTTTCAAACGACCAAATGAGCGGATTTGACGGTTTTGCTTTCGGCTGTCCCGCAATGGGTGCGGAAGTGCTTGAAGAAAGTGAGTTCGAGCCTTTGTTTGAATCACTTGATATCAGTGGCAAAAAGCTTGCCCTTTTCGGCTCATACGGCTGGGGTGACGGCGAATGGATGAGAAATTGGGAGGATGATTGCAAAAACAGAGGCGCAAACCTCGTAAGCGAAAGCGTAATATGCAACGATGCACCCGATGATGATGCCGTTGAAAATTGCAAGGCACTGGGTAAAAGTTTACTCTAATAATTAAAGATATAGTTTTTTTGCCAATCAATAATCGGGTTGCCACAACATAAAAGTGACAACCCGATTGCTTATTCATTTTGAAAAAACAACAAAAAGCCCTGCAAGTATCCGGAAAGCTCTTGCAGGGGCTCTTTGCATTGTCTTGACAATGGTCAAGTTCATACTCTCTTTTACGTTTATAGTATATATCAACCAACGAAATTATGCAAGCTTTTTTTACTTAAATGCAAAATAAATCAAAATAAATCCGAATGTGTACCAGTCCTTGACAGTACCAAAACAAGTTTATCGTTTTCTATTCTGTAAATTAAAAGCCAATCCGGTCTTATGTGGCATTCTCTGTAACCGATATAATTTCCAACAAGTTCATGGTCTTTATATTTTGTATCAAGCTTTTCCCCTTTAGCTAAGGTATCAACAACTTTTTCAAGCTCTTTTATGTCAAAACCTCTTTTTTTAGCTTTTTTATACTCCTTTTTGAATTGGCTTGTAGCAGTAATTTTATACATCTTCGGACTCCTCTATATCTTCAAAAAGAGCCTTTGCACTATCAAAATATTTTGTATCGGGAGAATTAAGCAACTTTTCGGTTTCTTCCATTGCCTTCAATGTTTCATCGTTAGGCAAATCAACCTTTATCTTAAATGGAATTTCTCCTGTTCTCAATATCTGTTTGAAATAGATATTAACCGCTGTTGTAAAGTTCATACCCATCTCATTCAGTACAACTTCAACCCTCGATTTAACGTCGGAATCAACTCTTACGTTCAAATTTGTCGTGCTCATATAATCACCTCTGATTCTATTATAATTCATTTTATGTGCACTGTCAATAAATTTAAGTAAATTTTAAACACCACTCAATTTTCCCATTAAAAAAGCACTCCTTTCAGAGTGCCTTTAATTATCAGAAGAAAAACGCAATATCTTCAATATCCTTTCTCACAGGTGCTGTCGGTTCTATATCTCTGTAACCGAGTGCAATGACCGCAACTATATTTTGGCTTTCGGGAATGTTAAATTCCTTTCTGAGAGCCTCACCGTCACGTATACCCATTATAAGAGTGTCAAGTCCAAGCTCCGCAGCCTTTAAAACAAGGTTTTCGTTTTGAAGTCCCAAATCGTAGGCACCCCACTGGTCACCGAGTTCATTTTCGGCACTGCCGTCCTTTTTAAAGCCCGAGATTGACTTTTCAAATGTTGTCACAATATAAACGGGTGCATTTTTGCTGCTGTTTTGGTTGAACTCAGGGAGAGCCTTTCTGACAGCTTCGATTTTTTCGCCGCTCATAGCAACATAGTACCTGCCCGTTTGAGAATTCTTCCAAGTCGGTGCTTGCTGTGCCGCCTTTATAAGCTCCTCAACAACACTTTTCTCAATTGTTGTACCCTCCTTGAATTTTCTCACACTTCTTCTTTTTTCGATTACCTTAGCATATTCCATAGCTATACCTCCTTTATGGATTTTAATTTTATTATTTTGACAAACAAAGTTGCTGCCTTTGTCTGCCCTTTAATTGACATCTTTGGACTTCCACAACAGATGTTCCGGATGATCCTCATTGATAATTGTTTGAGAAATACCACTGTCAAGGTGACTTCCACCTTGTACAAGTGAATTATAAGAGAAAACCGCCTTATATACCACCAATATAAATAAATCAACTATATTTATTAATTTAGGTTCATAGTCTGCATAATAACATATAAGAAGTTTTGGCATCCCTAACAAAGAAGACTTGGTTTTATATTCATAACCTATTATATCTTCTTGCCTTGATACCAGTGCAACTTGCTCATCTTCTTTTGTTATCGAAAATATATCAGGATGTTTATGTTTCGGGTTGTTATGTAGAAAAACCTCATATTTTCTATCGCAAATATTATAAAATTTTCCTGTCCTAAATTTACCGACATATTTATTGTTTAAATATATTTCCTTATATCTAAAAATAAACCATCCTTTTTCTCGTATTTCGTAACAATCACCATTTATTTTATTATATATTTTTATTTTGTCTTTTGATTTAAGATATGATGTACTGAATTTTCCGATTAAATTACTGTTGTCGGAAACTCTAAACGATGATTTATAACCTATTCTTTCTTCTACAATTTCAATTTTCATTATACCACTCCCTAATTATATAATTCAAATTGAACCACCCTGTATTTACAACAACCGATTTCCAAAATTTATATCATAATCATATACACAGCCGAGGTCGTTGCAGCTTAATATTCCATTTTTGCTTTCTTGTGTTAGTATTATACCTAAATTATATCCCTCAAAAGCTTCCTTTTCTTTTGCAATCAAATACTCTTTTCCCTCAACATAGTTATCTGCCAATATCAACAGCATGGTGGCAAAATCTTTTAAGCCGTCATAATTTATTTTGAAAAACACTTCAAAAAAGTCTTTGGTTATATCTTCGTTTTCCTTTGAAATAACCCGAATCTTTGCCATATTCCTCAATCCCAACTCATACTCCTCTATTGAAGCCTCGTCCAAGGGTTGAGCAATTTCTATACACTGTCTGTAACTTTTTTTCCTTATGTCAATCTCTTTTACATTGTCACACAAAATACCTGTTTCTTTATCTAAAAAATTAATTTGCAGTGTCAATGTGGGGCTATCCGGTGTCAAGAAAAATCCGAGTGTTTGATTTCCTTGGGGAACTTTTCCCAACGGGTCGGTACAAAAATAAACCTTTCTGTTAAAAGATATGTCCTCATATAACCAAATTAAATTTTTTGCAAAACCTACAAGTCCCTCTTTACTGAAAGAAATTTTAATATTTTCCACAAGAGTGGTATTTCCCTTTCCTTTCAGCGATAACTCTGCCGGTTCTCTTAATAAAACACCGCTATTAAGTTCCAAAATCATATTTATATTTCCCTCCCCCATTAAAGAAATATACAAATCAACCTAAGTGTTTTGGTTATTGCATCATCACTCTTATACCTTAAAATCATTGGAATAATAGTCATCCCAATATTTTTTATCCAAATCCACCACGGTATAATTATCA
>CAZUXS010000121.1:0-6242 GCA_964624605.1 uncultured Lachnospiraceae bacterium
ACGCAAGAGAAAATTCACTGACCGTTGAAGAGGCGGGCAGAAAATTGAGATACGAGGCGTTTTATGAGGTTGCGGGAAAAGACGGAAAAATTGCCGTTGCCCACAATATGAACGACAATGCCGAAACAATGCTTATGCGTTTTTTCAGAGGCACGGGAATAAAGGGACTTGGAGGTATTTCCCCCGTGAGGGACAATATAATAAGACCACTGCTGTGCGTGAAAAGAGCAGAAATAGAACAGTACTGCACCGAAAAGGGCATTGATTATCAAACCGATGCCACCAATTTTGAAACGGACTACACAAGAAACAAAATAAGGCTTTCACTCATTCCGCAAATTGAGGAAGCATTTAACGGTTCTTTGGCTGAAACAATGTTCAGAACCGCAACTCTTATAGGCGATGAAAACGACTATATTGAAAAGGCAGCAAACGAAGCATACACAGATTGCCTTTGCGGTGAAAACAAGATAAGCATAGAACGCCTTTTGAAATACGACAGGGTTATAATGCGCAGGATAGTGCGAAAGGGTTTTGTTCACTATTCGGCAGACCTGCACGATATAGCTTTTGACCATGTTGAGGCGGTGCTTTCACTGACCTCTAAAAAAAGCGGAAGCAAAATAAAATTGCCGAATAACCTCTATGCGGTGAGAGAGTTTGACAGCATAGCTTTCAAGCAAAACGAGGTTTTGCAAAGCGGTTTCTGCCGAGAAATCAAGCTTGATGAAGAAATATACATAGAGGCTTGCGGCTTAAGTTTTTTGCTGACGAAGCAAAAAACAAATGATGAAATACAGCAAATTGAGCTTGACCTTGATGCCATTGACGGCAAAAAACTTGAAATAAGGTCAAGGCAAAGCGGAGATAAAATATATTTGAAGGGTATGGACGGAAGTAAAAGCATAAAAAAGCTTTTTACGGAATATAAAATTCCATCCGATAAGAGGGATGCAATACCTCTGCTGGCAATAGGAAACGATGTTGTGTGGATATACAATATGAAAACGTCGGGCAGATATAAGGCGGATGAGAATACGGTAAACAAGGGGTATCTTAGGATAAGCGAACGGAGGAAACAAAATGACTGAAAAAATAGACGTGCTTATATCTCAGCAGAGTATTGAGGAAAGAATAAACGAATTGGCAAAGGAAATTACCACATACTATAAGGGCGAGGAGCTTTTGGTAATATGTATATTAAAAGGCTCAATAATGGTGATGAGCGACCTTTGCAAAAAGCTTGAATTGCCGTTATATATGGATTTTATGCAGGTTTCAAGCTACGGCGATGACACAAAGTCAAGCGGACATATAAATGTGAAAAAGGATATTGAAAGTGATATAAAGGGCAAAAATGTGCTTGTGATAGAGGATATCATTGATTCCGGCAGAACACTCCACCACCTTGTGGACTTTTTGAATGAAAGAGAACCGAAGTCACTCAATATATTCACTCTTTTGGATAAACCGGACAGACGTGAGTTTGAGGTTGATGTTAAGTGGACTTGCTTTGAAATACCGGATGAGTTTGTGGTTGGATACGGGCTTGACTACGGTCAGAGATATCGTAACCTCCCTTATGTGGGTGTTTTGAAATTTGAGGAGTAATATATGTTGAATTGTGAAGGAATTATATTTGACCTTGACGGCACACTTTGGAATGCCACAAAGGCGATAAGCGAAACTTGGAATATCATTATTTCAAAATACGGCGGCATAAGAGAACCTATAACAATAGCCGATTTGGAGCCGTGCATGGGTCTGCCGCTTGATGAAATAAGCAGGAGGTTGTTTCCGAGGGAAACGCCCGAAATGCAGGCGAAGCTTATGAAAGAGTGCTGTGATGAGGAGTGTGAGTATCTTTCAAAGCACGGCGGGGAGCTTTTTCCCGATTTGGAGGAGACTATTGAAAAATTGGCGAAAAAGCATAAGCTTTTTATTGTGAGTAACTGTCAGGATGGGTATATTGAGAGCTTTTTTGACGGGCATGGGTTGAAGAAGTATTTTACCGATTATGAGTGTATAGGTAGGACGGGGTTGCCTAAGGGCGAGAATAATAAACTCGTCATGCAAAGAAATGGAGTTGAGAAGGCGGTTTACGTCGGTGACACTGTCACCGACATGGAATCTGCGGAAGTTGCGGGGATTCCGTTTGTGTATGCACGTTATGGGTTCGGAGAGGTTGATAAATGGGATTATGTGATTGATACATTTTCGGAAATGTTGGAAATTTAATAATTTTCCGAAATTTTAGGTTTAAAGCTTAATTTGTGGTTTGTTTTTACAAAAGGGAAAAGATTGTTCTTTTTTACGAAAAAAGAACCAAAAACGATGGGGCGTTCCGATTCGCCCCATACCCCTAACGGGCAGGGGCGGTGTGCTGTGTCGGCTCAGCGGAGTTTGTGGCGGGTGCCCCTGCACCCACCCGTTTTAGGGGGTGATGAGTTGGGTGTGCGACCTAACTTGTGGTATTAGGATGAGGTGGTAGGAGCCGTTGCCCTTATACCCACCCGTAAGGGTGAGGTTAGGGCAATCGGCGAAAACCACCGTTGTTGATGCTACCGCAAAACAAAGCTTTTAAGCGGCGAAGCCGCCAATAGCCTTCCCCTACGGGGAAGGTGGCATTTTTGCAAGCAAAAATGACGGATGAGGCGAAAAACTAAGGGGAATGATACACTAAATTTTTTAGATATTCCCCCTCGGAAAACGTAGTTTTCCGAATTGAAAAGTTTTTGCTCCGCTTTTTTCAAAAAGCGGATGGGGTGTGGGGCGATGCCCCACGTATTGATACTTTACATTTAATAAATAAAGGTGTATAATTATACAATAAAAATAGTATGGAGGAAATGATATGGCTGTTAATCTTAAGGGCACTAATTTTTTGACATTAAAGGATTTTACGGCGGAGGAGATTGGTTATTACTTGGACCTTGCCGCAGAGTTAAAGGATAAGAAGAAAAAAGGCATTGCTGTTGATGTTTTGAGGGGTAAGAATATTGCCCTTATATTTGAAAAGACGAGTACAAGGACACGTTGTGCCTTTGAGGTTGCCGCTCATGATTTGGGTATGGGAGTAACCTATCTTGACCCAAAGGGTTCTCAAATAGGTAAGAAAGAGAGTATTGCCGACACGGCTAGGGTGCTTGGCAGAATGTTTGACGGTATCGAGTACAGAGGTTACGGACAGGCTATTGTTGAAGATTTGGCAAAGTATGCGGGTGTGCCTGTTTGGAACGGTCTTACAAACGAGTATCACCCTACACAGTTACTTGCGGATATGCTCACAATAAGAGAGCACTTCGGCACTTTAAAGGGCATTAAGTTTGTATATATGGGTGATGCCCGTTACAACATGGGCAACTCAATTATGGTTGCTTGTGCAAAAATGGGTATGCACTTTGTGGCTTGCACATCAAAGAAGTATTTCCCAAATGCGGAGCTTGTTAAGGAGTGCGAGGAGTACGCTAAGCAAAGCGGTGCTACAATAACTCTTACGGAAAATATCGATGATGTAAAGGGTGCCGATGTTGTGTATACCGATGTTTGGGTTTCAATGGGTGAACCCGATGAGGTATGGGCAGAGAGAATTGCGGACTTGAAGCCTTATCAGGTGAACAAGGCTGTTATGGATAAGGCAGGGGAGAAGGCTGTGTTTATGCACTGTCTGCCTGCATTCCACGATTTGAACACGACAATAGGCAAGGAGATTTCCGAAAAGTTCGGTCTTAATGAGATGGAAGTAACGGATGAAGTGTTTGAAAGCAAACAGTCCGTTGTATTTGATGAGGCTGAAAACAGAATGCACACAATCAAGGCTGTTATGTATGCAAGCCTTGTCGGATAAGTGAGGTTGAACGATAATGGAAAATACAGAAAAGAAGAAAGTAATTTACAGTGCTATGCAGCCATCAGGCGTGCCGTCACTTGGTAACTATCTCGGTGCTTTAAAAAACTGGAAAAACTTGCAGAATGACTATAACTGTCTTTTTGCAATTGCAAATATGCACGCTCTTACGGTAAGACAAAATCCTGCCGATTTGAGAAAGTGGACAAGAGATTTATATGCACTTTTTATGGCTATAGGCATAGAGCCTAATGACAGCAACATACTCTATGTGCAGTCCGATGTGCCTGCACACGCAGAGGGTTCTTGGATACTCAATTGCTACACCTACGTTGGCGAGCTCCAGAGAATGACACAGTTCAAGGATAAGTCCGCTAAGCACGAGGACAATATAAACGCAGGTCTTATGACATATCCCGTACTTATGGCTACGGATATACTTCTTTATCAGGCGGACCTTGTGCCTGTTGGTGAGGACCAGCGTCAGCACCTTGAAATAACAAGAAACATAGCCGAGAGATTTAACAATGTTTACGGTGATGTGTTCACAGTGCCCGAAGCGTATATCGCAAAGGTTGGCGCAAGAATAATGGGCTTGCAGAACCCAACAAGAAAAATGAGTAAGTCCGAGAGCGAAAATCCGAATAACGTAATATATATTCTCGATGATTTGAACTCTGTTGCAAACAAGATAAAGCGTGCCGTTACGGACTCAGACACAGAGGTAAGATACGATCCCGAAAATAAGCCGGGTGTAAGTAACTTGCTCAATATCTATGGTGCGGTTACGGGCAAGAGTATAGATGAGGCTGTTGCGGACTTTAAGGGCTGCAACTACGGCGAGTTTAAAAAGACAATAGCCGATGCGGTTACGGATGAACTTCGTCCCGTTCAGGAACGCTTTAAGGAAATTTCAGCTGATAAGGCTTTGCTTGAAAATTGTATGCGTGAGGGTGCTGAAAAGGCAAACTATATCGCAAGCAAGACTCTCAGAAAGATGAAGAAAAAGGTTGGTTACCCCATAAAATAATGACTAAATAGATTTGCAGACAAGGGCAGCTCCGATTGGGGCTGTCTTTTTTTCTGTCTTTTTTTGTAAATTTGTAAAGTTTGGCAGTAAATGTCATATATTTTATAGTAGTATGAATTTAAAGAAAATTGTTGAGGGAGGTGATATAAATGGAAAAATTATTTAATATTTACAGCATAACGGCGGCGGCTTTGGGTGCGGTGCTTGGCAGTATATTCGGCGGTTGGGACGCACTTTTGCAGGCTATGGTGGCACTTACCGTTCTTGACTACATCACTGGAATATTAAAAGCAATCATAAAAAAAGAGCTTTCAAGCCGCACGGGTTTTGTGGGTCTTATCAAGAAAATAATCATGTATGCCGTGATTGCAACCGGTGTTGTGGTAGGCAATATCATAGGCGATAAAGTACCGCTTAGAGAAACCGTTTTGATGTTTTTTATATGTAATGAAGCCTTAAGCCTTTTGGAAAATGCGGCAGAGTTCGTCCCCATTCCCGATAAGCTTAAAGATACATTATTGCAATTACGAAACAGCGAAAGCGAAAACGATAAATAACAATGTGTTAAAGAGGAGGGATAACGATGAGTTATGTAATAAACAAGGACTACCCCTGCAACAGTTCAAACTACGGTGGGGTGAGAAGCAAATCAAGCATAAAATATATAGTGGTGCATTATACGGCAGGCACAAGCGAAAACGGCACGGCGGCACTTTCAAACGCAAAATACTTTATGACAGGCGGCAGAAATGCCTCCGCACACTTTTTTGTGGATAGCGGCAATGTGGTGTATCAAAGTGTAAACCCCTTGCGTGTGGCATGGAGTGTGGGCGCAAATAAGTATTACAGCGCCGCCAGAAACAGCAACACCCTTAATGTGGAGATTTGCTCATATAAGAAAAACGGCGCTTATTACTTTAATGAAAAAGCAGTGAGAAATGCACAGCTTTTAATAGCCGATTTAATGCAGGAATACGGCATAAGCATAGACAATGTTATAAGGCACTACGACGTGACAAGAAAAATCTGCCCCGCACCGCTTATTGCACAAGCGGCTTGGCAAAACTTCAAAAACGGCATAGGCTCAAAATATACGTTCGTGGATGTTGAAATTAACGGCAAAACGGTAAGATTAACGGGATATTTCGAGAACGGCGAAAACTGGATAAAAACATCCTCCGCACTTGAGGCGATAGGCTATAGCGCAAAGTGGAACAACGATAAAAAACGAGTTGTTGCCGTAAAAGACGGTAAGGAAATGCTGCTTGATATAAGAACCGCTGTTTCCGAGGATAATAGAGCTTTCTCACCACTGAGAGAAATTTTTGAAAGTTTGGGATATAAGGTGGAATGGGTTGCGGAAAC
>CAZUXS010000122.1:0-6239 GCA_964624605.1 uncultured Lachnospiraceae bacterium
TGTAGAACCTACACCTGTAGAACCTACACCTGTAGAACCTACACCTGTAGAACCTACACCCGTAGAACCTACACCGGTAGAACCGACTCCCGTTGATCCAACTCCGGTAGAGGAAGAGGTAATTAAGGGTGATGCAGACGGTAACGGCATTATTGATGTCAACGATGCTTCAGTAACACTTGAAAAGTCAAATAATTTGGACTTTGTGTTGGTTATAGAGAGCAAGGTTAAAGACATTAAATACATACTTGATGTAGACGGTAACGGAATTATCGATGCCAACGATGCAGCTTGTATATTGCAGAAGGCCCTCAATTCCGATTATCAGTTTAAGTAATAATTATATTGTAATAAACAAGTAATAATAAAACCCCTTTCGAACCAATATCGGTTTGAAAGGGGTTAATTCGGTTTATAAAGTTTTATTATATAAGCTTATCAAGTTCTTCTTTGAGAGTTGCCTCATCTTGGAGACCTATAAGTTTGTTTACAACCTCTCCGTTTTTGAAAAGGAGTATTGTCGGCAAAAATTGTACGCCGTATTTAATTGCAAGGTCGGGATTTTGATCTGTGTCTACCTTACCGATTTTTGCTTTACCCTCATATTGTGAAACAAGTCCCTCAATTATGGGTGAAAGCATTTTACAAGGTCCGCACCATGTGGCAAACATATCCACAAGTACGGGCACATCAGCCTTTAAAACTTCTTCTTCAAAATTTGTTGTGTTAAATTCGTTATTCATTATGTTACCTCCCTAAAGTTGATTTTGCTTGCGGCACAAGCACTATATCGTATTTTGCCTCCGTCATTCTTCGGCAAATATCGTTTACACTTTCTTGTGTTGCGTTTTTATAATCAAAGCTGCCGACAGCTGCCGCCGCCGTTTTGCTTATCATGCAGAAACGACAGTCAACAGAATCTATGTTTTGTGCGTAATGCAGTCTGTTCATGTATCCGTCGCTGTTTTTGTTCACTCCGGAAAACAGCGGCTTGTCGTTTTTATATCCACCGCTTATTATTTTGTTGCCTTTTACAATAAGTCCGCACACCGCACCCACATTTTTGAGTGCTATGTGCTTTTTAAGCAGTAAAACGGAATTATCATCCGTTGTCAGGTTTGTATCGATAAGATATATATAATCGTCGTTCTCTTCCTTGTAGTCAACGGTGTACACGGATGTGACACGTCCTATCATTTTTACTTCGCCGTCTGTGCCCATTCTTTCCAAATGTGATTTAACCGCACGTATACCGCTTTCTATGCAGTACGGTTTGGCACTTATATCGGAGGCAACACTTTGGCTGTGTACTCGCCAAAAATAAAGCACAAGCGGTATATGAACTATGTTTTTCGCCTTTTCGGCAAGTCTTAATATCAAATCGTGGTCTTGACTGCCCTCAAACTTGTTGCGGAAACCGCCAACGGCATAAAAAAGCTCTTTTTTGAACATAAGCAGGTGGCATATATAGTTGTTACCACGCAGATTGAATATACCGAAATCGGGTTTGAAGTGAATTATATCCGGCTTTTGTGCGGAGGTTGAAAAATTTGCCTCGTCACTGTACAGCATATCGGCGTTGTCGAAATTTGCCGCAAAGCAGAGTAGGGCATCTTTATCCAGTATGTCGTCGTGATCCAACAGTGCAATGTAATCACCCGTTGCCATATCTGCGGCGGCGTTGCTGTTACCCACTATACCCATATTTTTATCCAGTTTTTTATATATTATCCGATTGTCTTTGTATTCATTCACCAATGTTTTTATATAGGCATGGGCATTGTCACTGCCGTCCGCAAGGCAAAGCTCCCAGTTTTTGTAGCTTTGGTTCACAACGGAGCTTAGCATATCGCAAAGGTGCACCTTGTTTGTGTTGTAAAGGGGCACACAGATACTTATTTTTGTGTCCTCGGATATATTCTTGTGAGCGTTAATATAATTCTCTTTGTATGTGTCGGCATTTTTCATATATTCTATTGCCGCTTTTTTCCATTTCAGCCTTTCGCCTATTTTTATAAAAAGAGCCGACAATCCTCTTTGCTTTAAATAATTACAGCATTTTGAAAGCATATTATCCTCCGTTTATGTCAGCCAAATTTGCCCAAGCTTACGTATTAAACCGCTTTTCCATATACCGTATTTTGCAATCACAAACAGCCTTTTTGCTTTGCAGCTTTTTTTGGAGTTTGCGTATGCCGTGAGCATTAGCCTGTCATTTTTGCTTATATCGTTACCGTATTTTTGCAAAAGTTCCTCCGACATTGTGTAGCTCAAATCCACCATACGTTTTGAATGGCTTTTGTTTTTCACCCTCTCGGCAAGATAGGCGGCACTTTGCATATCCTTTGCACCGCAGGTGTTTTTGCCGTGCTGTCTGTAATTTATTGTGCTTTCGGGAAGAAAAAGTATATTGCCGAAAAGCACCGCACTGCAAGCCAGCCACCAATCATGCACCGGTATGTTTTCACTGAAGTGTATCTTCTCTATAAGTGCTCGATTAAGGCACATTGTGCATCCGGTCACGCAGTTTTGCACGATGAGGTTTTTGAGCTTTGTTTTGCTCACGTCTATGTGCTGTGTTGCTATCATTGAAGTGTGCAAGGTGGTCAAATTTTCGTCGGTTACCGTCAAATCCGTATGTGCAAGCAGGGGGAGGGTGTTATCCTCATTTTGCATAAGTTTCAATGTTTTTTCTATTTTGTCGCTGTGCCACACATCGTCTTGATCACAGGTCATAACGTAATCGGCTGTTGATGCCGATATAAGTGCATAAAAATTTGCCGCAGGGCTTCCCGAGTTTTTTTTATTTACGGAAACGGAAACTTTTTCGGGGTACTTATAGGCATAATGTTTTATAATATCCGCGGTTTTATCCGTTGAGGCATCATCACGTATATAAAGATGCCAGTTTGTGTAGCTTTGGTTTAATATGGAATTTATTTGAGCTTCTATATATTTTTCGCCGTTATATGCGGCCATAAGTATATCCACACTCATAATATCACCTACGCATTTTTGAAAGCATAAGCGTGATTACATATCTCAAATCTATTGCACCATGCATGAGCAGTGTGACAATGAAATTGTGCTTATCCTTGTAATACTTATCGTAAAAATCACGTATACCCTTGTGGAAGTGGTATATAACAAGCTTGTTTTTTGTGTGCAATCCGCTCTGTCCTTTAAGGTGAATCATATTGGCATCGGCATAGTACACAACTTTAAGTCCCATCATTTTTATGCGGTAGCAAAGGTCAATATCCTCGCCGTACATAAATATCGTTTCATCAAAACCGCCCGTTTTATCCAAAATGTTTTTCGGTATGAGCATAAAGGCACCGCTCACCGAGTCTACCTCATTTGTTTCGTCAATGCTCAAATAGCTGAGCCTGTAACCGCCGAAACGCTTGCTTTTCGGGAAAAGTTTATCCAGTTTTGTGACATAGCAAAAGGAGTTGAAAGGAGTAGGGAAACCTCGTTTGCAGCCATGGTCAAAACTGCCGTCTCGCAAAAAGGTCTTTATTCCCAAACAGCCTATATCGCTGTTTTTATCCATATAATTTACGCACTTTTCAAGAGTGTCCTCCTGCATTATCGTGTCGGAGTTCAAAAAAAGCACATATCTGCCGATTGCAATATTTGCACCTATGTTGCAGGCATTGCCGAAACCCTTGTTTTCCAAATGGGGTATAATGTGCACCCTTTCGTCATTCATATCAAAGACTTCATCGGTTTTTGTTGAGTTATCGGCAACTATGATTTCATAAGTTATGTTTTTGGTTGTGTCAAAAACAGCTTGAACCGTTTGAGTTGTAAGTTTTTTTGTGTTATGATTAACAATTACTATTGATAAATCCAATATATTCACCGCCTTATGTTAATTTTAGCACAATATCCGCTTGTTGTAAACAATAAAAAAGGCGACACACAAGTGAACCGCCTTTAAATCATAAAGTTTCATTATTAAGTTTTAAGTATGGGCATTAAGCTCAAAATCCTCATCTTCCTCCTGAACTATGGCATCTGCAAGTGACAACTCGTCATCCGCAGACTTTTCCCTTTCGCCGTATGCCCTGCGGAAGCTGATTGAAAAATCAAGGCAGTAGTATGCAAGTATCACAAGGGCAACTATTTTGCCGCAGTAGTCGTAATACAGGTTCACAATGCTTTCTATAAGCGGCTGGAAAAATACAAAGGTAAGCACTGTCATAAGTCCCCAACAAAGTGTGCTTTCAAGGCAGATTACACCGTGATAGTTGAATTTTTTGTTGTCGTAGTTCCACCAGAAATATCCGAAAAGCTTAGTCATAAGCTTTGCCGTGATTATCTCCATCAATGTGGCAAGCACCGCACCGCAGATAAAGAGTGTAATCTTGTTGCCCGCAAACGGCTTGAAAAGAAAATAAACCGTCAAAGCACCCGCACCGTATATGGTACACAAAGGACCTCGTATGAAACCTCTGTTTACAGGTGTCTTTTCCTCTATGGACATCACGATACATTCAAAAATCCAACCCCAAAAGCTGTATATAAAAAAGCAGTTGAGCATATAATATATATCCATTCCGAATTTGTTGTATAAGTAAACATTCATAATTATCACCATTTTATTACAGATAAATTTCCTATGATTATCTTATGTACATATATATAATACACTATTTTCTATTGAAAATCAATATTTGTTGTGTTACATAAACATTACAATTTTTAGTCAAAACTTATATTTTAGGGAGTGTGCGGTGTGGAAATGAAACAGTGGTTTGTTAATTTTGATTTAAAGTTAAAACTTATATATGCACAAAGTACGATAATATTGATAAGTAAACAGAAAAAAGACAGCGAGTTGTACAAAAAAACCGTAAAGGATATAAAATATGGTTGCAATAATTAAAATTATATTACTTTTTAACAAAAATTGTAAATTCATTTGACAAATTGCCCCAATAATATTAAAATTGATATGTGGGAAAATAATATTACATATATATGGCGACATTTTTAAGAGTTGCCGTAAGGAGGATAATATGCTTAAGAGTATAGTTTTGAATAAATTTACATTGGCTGCCGTGGCATCTTTGATGCTGTTTTCTTTCACGGCTTGCAATAAGAACACCGATGAAGAGGTTGACGAATCCAAAACCGTGCATTACGGAGAAACAATAAAGAACGGTGATATCGAGCTCAGCTACGGTGATGAGGATGATACGGTAAATGATACGCCGAGTGAGGATGAGCAGATTGAGATTAAACTCGGTGTGCTTGACGGTGCGTCAAATATTTCATTTATAAGCCTTATGGATAGAAATGCCGCAGGTCTTACAAACGAGAAATATAAGACGGAAACATCTTCCGACCCGGAGAAGCTTGCCGAAAAGCTCAAAAACGGTGAATTGGATGCGGCAACACTTCCGCCCGATGTTGCGGCAAGATTATATAAGGACACAGACGGCGGCGTTAGGGTTGTGACGATATCTGTGCTTTCAAACGTTTATGTTGTTCAAAACGGCAGTGAAGTGAGCGATTTTGAGGATCTTGCAGGCAAGACTATTTATGCTTCAAAGGAGAGCACACTTTCATACTACGCACTTGAAGCCATATTGAAGAGTAAAAACGTAAGTGATTACAAGATAGAATATAAGGATACGGAAGAAGAGCTTGTAAAGGCTGTTGAGGATGGCAGTGTGGATTTTGCACTTCTTTCAGAGCCTGATGTGAGCAAGGCAAAGGCTGTCAATGCAAACCTTGATTCCTCACTTTATTTGGGTGATGAATGGTCAACACTTTCAGGTTCAAACCTTGTTACAAGCGTTGTGGTTGTTACAAATGACTTTATATCAAATCATTTGTCAGCTGTGAAGTATCTCATAGGAGATTGCCAGTCAACAGTAAACCTCACAAATCACAAGATGGACGATGTTGCCGCACTTGCAGTTCAAAACGGCGTATTTGACGATGAAAAGACAGCAAAGAGTGCAATAAGACTTTGCGGCGTAAGCTATTATGACGGCGAAAAAATGAAGAATATGTTGAGTAGCACAATAAACACACTTGTTCAATATAACACAGCATCGGTCGGAAATAAAATACCTGATAACGGATTTTATTACAGTGTGGCTGAATAATAAATATTGACGGGGATGCTGTCACCAATACAATCTCCGGTTAAGTAAAAATTGCAATGATAAAAGAGCCAGTACCTTTTGGGTATTAGCTCTTTTATTCAGTTAACTTATATA